>DASZJS010000907.1:0-4698 GCA_035947935.1 Gemmata sp.
ATCAGCGGCTCGAAAATCACTTCAGTCGCGCCTGCCATTACCGTGACGCCTGGAGCGGTGAGTTTGGCGAAATCGGTCGTGACACTCTCAGCGGGAAGCGTGAAGTCGGGCAGCACAATCGCCGTCACATTGCAAACCAAGGATGCAGCGGGCAACAAGGAAACCACAGGTGGTTTGACGGTTGCCTTTGCCCTGGGCAGCCTCACTGGTGGTCAGGGGACGCTCACTTCGTTCACGGACAACGGCAACGGCACTTATACAGCGATCTTTACGGGAACCCTTGTGGGCAGCAATACGATCAAGGCCACGATCGATGGCTCGCCTGTCACCTCCACTCCGCCAGCCATTATCGTGACGCCCGGACCGGTGAGTCTGGCAAACTCGGTTGTCAGCCTGTCAATGGCGAGCATTCAGGTGGGTGGCACGACGAAGGTGACTTTGCAAGCCAAGGACGCAGCGGGCAACAAGGAGACCACTGGTGGTCTCACGGTGTTATTCCTCCTTGAGAGCATCGGTGGTGGCCAGGGGACATTCAGTTCGGTGACCGACAATCACAATGGCACTTACACCGCAACCTTCAAGGGGACGGTCGCCGGTAGCAATACGATTGAAGCCGAGATCGGTGGTCAGGATGTCACCTCGACCGCCCCTTCGATCACTATCTTGTGAGGTGACAGGACAAGTTCCGTGTTCCTCATCGTCGACCATGTGTCAACTATTCGGATGGAGCGATTCGTGATGCTGGTCGTCGATTGGGGTACTGCCAAGAAATGCCGTTTGGGATATGGGGGCTTGGTAACAATCGCCTAACTCTCACACGGAGAGTTGCAAAGAGCGTTCTCTTCGTGTAGCGCCTTTAGCTTCTGACATCTCAAAACCTGTCGCTGCCCACTCTTCTGTACAATCCCTCAAAAGAATCGAGACTTCCATCTCGGTATCTCAGGTGCCTCTGGCACAGAATGTGCTTCAGGCGCTTGAAGATTCCAGCGTGTCCGCAGTCATGGGAGCACACATGGACGCGGCGTGGTCCGCCCTTGTCGTCGATGATGACCCCGGCGTGCGGCAGTCGCTCCGGCTTTGCCTGGAAGCCGATGGCGCTCGCGTGCTGGGAGTCGGCACATCCACTGGAGCGATGGAAAGTCTGGACCGGAGCCGGTTCGATGTCGTCTTCCTCGACCTCTGGCTTGGGTCCGAGTCGGGGCTTGCCCTCCTCCCGGAGATTCTTCGCCGACAGCAGGGGATCGGCGTCATCATCGTCACTGCGTTCGCCACCTACGAATCAGCCGTCGAGGCCATGAGGCTCGGCGCTGCGGACTATCTTCCCAAGCCATTCACCCCCGATCAGGTTCGCACTGTCGCTCGGCGCGTAATCACTGCCAACGTCCTCACACGACAACTCAGTGAACTCCGGGATCGTCTCGATGCCACCGAAGGCGAAAGCAACTTCGAGACGTGCAGCCCAGCTTATGCCGCGTTTCTCCAGATCGCTGCCCGTGCCGCAGCGTCCGACGCGGTTGTACTTCTCCGGGGCGAAAGCGGGACTGGCAAAACCGTTCTGGCACGGTGGCTGCGCGGCCAGAGCCGCCGGCCGGATGGTCCATTTGTCACCGTCCACTGCCCCATGCTCGCCAGCGATCTGATGTCGAGTACACTGTTCGGCCACAAAAAGGGAGCGTTCACCGGTGCCATCACAGATGCGGTCGGGAAAGTCGAGGAAGCCGAGGGGGGAACGCTCTTCCTCGATGAAGTGGCGGAACTCTCGGCCGATGCGCAGGCCCGTCTGCTTCGCTTTCTCAACGACCGCACCTACGAGCGCGTAGGGGAAGCCAGGGACCGACGAGCCGATGTTCGATTGATCGCGGCCACCAACCGCCCGCTGGAAGACGATGTGAAGGCGGGGCGGTTCCGCGAGGATTTGTTCTTCCGGCTCAACGTGATTGCCATGACTGTTCCGCCCCTCCGCGAGCGGCGAGAAGACATTCTCCCGATGGCCCGGCACTATCTGAGTTTCTTTGAACGGCGGCAGGGGCGGCCGAACCTGTCGTTCTCCCGCGTGTGTGAGACGGCCATCACGGCCGGTTCGTGGCCGGGGAACCTGCGACAACTCCGGAACTCGGTCGAGCGGGCCGTTATCCTTGGGCCCTCATCAGTGATTGAACCGCCCGACGTGGGACTGATGGTGACGACAGGTGTTGGTGTGGAACTGGGAGCAGAGGTGTCGTTGGAGGATATCGAGCGGGAACATATCGCGCGAGTGGTGTCGCGGGCGGCATCGTTCGAGGCGGCTGCCCGAACGCTCGGGATCGATGTCACCACCCTTCAACGGAAGCGGAAACGCTACGGGCTCGCGTGAGGTTAGCGGATGCGGGTGCGGCATCTCCAGACACGATTCGTTCTCGCCGGTTGCCTGCTGATCGCCGCGACGGTCGGCAGCAGCCTTTGGAGTCTTCTGACCTTTGCCAGGCTCAATACCGTGGTGAACGAGACACTCCACGAAAGCCAGGAAACCATCGACCTCTCGGCTGAACTCGCCAGTTCCCTGGAGCGCGAGGATGATGCCCTACTCCTGGGTCTCAGCGGGGATCGGGAGAAGGCTCAAAAAGATCTCGATGCGGAACATCGCCGCGGCGATGCCAGTTATTCCCGGCTCTTGACTCTGTTGCGAACCGGTGAGGCAGAGGAACGAGCAATTGCGGATGACCTCGGATCGCGCATCGCCGAGTACCGGGCCGCAGGGACGAACCTGTTGACCGAAACGGGTCGGCCGGATGCCCTGGGTCATTACCACCGCCATGTGAATCCACTGTTGCGGCAGGCGGTGGCAGGTTGCGACCAGCTTCGAGAAGCCAACTTCCGATCGATGCGGGAAGCAGGCGTTCGCGCTCGCGACGAGGCTCGTTGGGGTAGCCGGTTAGTGGCGATCATCGCCATCGTCGCGGTTGTGATCGGAGGGGTCGTGGCAGTGTGGATCACCCGCTCGGTGATCCGGCCAGTGCAGGAACTCACTGCGTCAGTCGAGGCGGTGCGTCAGGGTGACTTCAACCGTCGGGTGCCCGAGACAACCGCGGATGAACTCGGTCTCCTGGCTGCCGGGTTCAACCGCATGGCTGCCGCCCTGTCCGAGTATCGCCAATCGAGTCTCGGGGAACTGATTACCGCGAAGACGACGCTCGAAGCGACACTCGATGCCCTACCTGATGCGGTGCTGGTATTCGCCCCGGACAGCACACTCGTTGCATTTAACCCCCCGGCCCGGGCGATCCTGGAGGCGAAGGGGGTCGGATACGCTGCCCGGTTGGCCGAGCTTCCCTTCGAGGACAATCACAGGAGTGCCATTGAGGCAGCCCTGGCAGGTCGCAGCTCGCCTCCTCGTACACCCGACTTCCGTCGGACCTTTGATGTTCGGCTCGATGGACGAGCTCGGCGGTTCCTGCTGACGGCCGTCTCAGTTCCCGGGTTCACTCCTGGCCTGTTTGGGGCAGTTGCCGTGCTGGATGACGTGACCGAGTTTGCCCGCCTCGATGAATTGCGAAGTGAATTGATTGGCGTGGCTTCTCACGAACTGAACTCACCTCTGACTGCCCTGCGGATGAACCTGCTCATGCTTGGAGAAGGCACCGCAGGACTCACGCCACGCCAGCAAATCCTACTCAAAGCCGCCGTGCAGGGATGCGAGGAACTCGGCGGGACGATAGAGGAGTTGCTCGACGTCACGCGGATCGAAGCCGGGCAACTCCGCTTGAATCTCGCGCCGGTGGATCTCGATGTGTTGCTGGCAACGGCCCGGCGTGGATTGGAAGTCCGGTTTGCTGACGCGGGTGTGCATCTAACAAAAGTAAATGATGGATCGTCGATGATCGTCGTTGGCGATCCGGCCCGGCTGGCCAGTGTCCTCACCAATGTGTTGACCAACGCCCTGAAGTATTCTCCGCCTGGTGGGGTGGTCACAGTTCGGCTCTCGTCCCGGCAAAATGCAGGGGTAGTTGAAGGGGCAACCCGGCAAATTACCGTGACGGACCAGGGGCCAGGCGTTCCGTTGGAATATCGGGAAAGGATTTTTGAAAAGTTTTTTCGGATCGAACACCATCTCGGTCAGCCGGACACCGGAGTTCGGGGTACTGGGATTGGCTTGTATTTGTGCCGTGAGGTGGTAAAGGCCCATGGTGGGACCATCGTCTGCGAAGCCGAAGAAGGCACCTCTGGCACGCGATTTGTAATTACACTTCCGGCACTCGCCCTCACCACCCAACCCCCTCTCCCCGGGGAGAGGGGGCTTTGATTTGCTCCCCCTCTCCCCGGGGAGAGGGATTGGGAGTGAGGGCGAACGCCACAATCCACATTACCCTCACACCAATTTGTGAGCCCAGTCATGAAACACACACTCTCACGCTCCGGTACGCCCCGGTGGGCATTCACCCTGATCGAACTCCTGGTAGTAATCGCGATTATCGCGATTCTGATCGGTCTGCTCCTTCCAGCAGTGCAGAAAGTCCGTGAAGCCGCAGCGCGACTGCAATGTCAGAACAACTTCAAGCAGCTCGGACTGGCCATTCAGAACTATGCCAGCGCCAACAACGACAATCTCCCCCCACCCAACTTCGCCCGGCTTGTGAATCCCGCGACCGGCAATGTTGCTGACGGCTCAGCCCACTACGCCCTGCTGCCCTACCTCGAACAAGGTAACCTGTACAACCAGTT
>DASZJS010000908.1:0-6635 GCA_035947935.1 Gemmata sp.
ACCGGCCCGAATGCTATTCAACAGATCGATGTGTTCCTGGACGTAGGCATTCAAGTTGTCCTCTCCCACCTTCTCGCTATTGATCAGATACTGGTCCACCCGGCAGCGGCCTTTGGTCCCGACGACTGTTTCCGAGACATCGTTGTCGCCCGGGATGTGGCGGCAGTATGAGTGCAATTTCATTCCGTTCTTATACTCGTACTCGACGGCGAAGTGATCCCAGATCTGGCCGACCTCGTTCGGGTCACCGACTTTCCGGGTTGCTCTTCCGCCCATTCCGATTGCCTTTACCGGGTGGTCGTTCATCACCCAGTTGATCACATCCAGATTGTGAACGTGTTGTTCGACGATGTGATCGCCGCAGAGCCAGAGGAAGTGATACCAGTTGTCAATCTGGTATGCGCCATCCTTCGTTCCCGCCTGTCGGTCCTTGAACCAGATTCCGTTGTTGTTCCAGGCGCACCGTGCCTCCACGATATCGCCAATGGCCTTGTCGTGGAGCTTGGCGATCGTTTCGATGTAGCCTTTCTGATGTCGCCGCTGCGTGCCCGCAACAATCGCGAGGTTCTTTTTCTTGGATTCTTCAGCTAGGGCAAAGCACTTGCGGGCACCCGTGGCATCCACGGCGACGGGCTTTTCGCAGAAGATGTTCTTGTTCGCCTTGATCGCGGCTTCAAGGTGATACGGGCGGAACCCCGGTGGCGTGGCCAAAATGACCAGATCGACACCAGCGTTAAGGAGCTTCTCGTAGGCATCCAACCCATCGAAGATGGTTTCAGGGGTGACCTTGATTTGATTGACATACTTCCGGTACGAACTCTTCGGATCTTGGGATTTGAAGTCTTTTACAGCACCCTCAGCCTTGTGCTTGAACACGTCGGCAACGGCGACGATCTCAAGCTTCGGGTTCGCCCCGTTGATCTTCTCTTCGGCCTCCAGGATATCCCGGACAGCGCCGGTGCCTCGGCCGCCACAGCCGATCAGGCCGACCTTGATCGTTTCGTTCCCAGCGACGAATGCGCTGGCTCCGCCAACAGATGCAGCAACACCTGCCACTGCGGCCGATGTCTTCAGAAATTCACGACGGTTCGACTTCGACACGGGAGAGACTCCTTATGGGAGGGAAAGGAACACTTTTGAGCGCGGAACATTCGAGCGTGGGACTCGGAACAGTCAAACGCGGAACTCGTTTCGCGCTCCACGCTTGTCGCTACTCGCTTTTCTTCACGACCTTCGGCTTCAGCCCCACGAGTTCGGGCTGTTCTTCTTCGGCAAGCACGACGCGGAACCCGATCACATCCATCTTGGTCAACCACCAGATGCTCCGCGGTTCCTGCGGATCGTGCTTCTGCCAGTTCTCTTCGGATACCCGGCGCGATGCACTGCGGAGTTTTTCCGCTTTATCTGCCCATGAGCCGCCCCGGACAACGTGCGACCACTTGTCGGCAGTCGGCACGTTTACCGGGCGGAGGTTGAGCTTGTTCGCTGCGCGAGTTTCGTAAGTTTTCGGGTCGTATTGATCGAGTGTCCATTCCCAGACGTTGCCGTACATGTCGTAGATGCCGAATGGATTCGGTTTGCGCGTTCCGACCTTGTGCGTACATCCCTTCGGCAGATCCGGGTAATCCGGGTCCGGCGAGTTGTCCTTGAACCAGGCATATTCGCCGAGGTCTTTCGGATCAGTGCCGAAGAAGTACGGTTGATCGCCCTTTCCGCCGCGAGCAGCGTATTCCCATTCCGCTTCGGTGGGCAACCGATAGGCCCGGCCCGTCTTCTTCCGGAGCCACTGGCAGTACATCATCGCCGCGTGGTGTGTCATGCTGAGGGCGGGGTGGCCGTCTCGCCCGTGATCGTATGTTTCATCGAGGAAGGTGTTTGTGGGACGAGTGATGGCATCGGGGCCAAGCCCCTTGGCGTCTTTGTGGTCGGCCTTGAGGAAGTTTTCATCGAACCAAAAGACATCGTAGTCGTTCCAGGTCACTTCGCACTTCGCCATCCAGAAGTTCCCGACCTTGGCCTTGTATTGCGGTCCTTCGTTCGCTTGATGTCCGACCTCGGATTCCGGGCTTCCGACCGTGACTTCCCCACCAGGGATGAACACCATCTCGAACTGACCATCGAGTGGGATTTTCTGTTTGGTATTCTGATCGACCTTGAGCCCGGAAACCTTCTCGACGAAGTTTTTCCGTTCCAACTTGGTCGGAACGACCGGCTGCTCTTTGTCGGTAGGCTTGTCCCCGGGCGCAAGGGCAGCGGCCGCCAGGGGAAAGATGGCGAAGAGCAAAAACGAGTAGGTAACGCGACGTGGCATGTTAAATAGATTCTCCGATGCGCGGGGTTCTGTCAACAAACGATATCGGGGAAGAGGCAAACATTTTGGGTTTCAAAGGCGTCCGGAGGCTCACGTTCCTGGAAATCGGGAAAACAAATACTCTCTCGGATGTTTTGCAATGCCTCTATCCCGTGCGGTGTTGACTTTGGCTTCGTGATGCAATGGAATGAATTACCGGGAGGTAAAAATCATGGTGAGGACGAACTTCATGGGCCGCGTGACTTGCGAGGTGAAGGTGGAAAGCACTGAGGATTTACTCCGCGTGAGGCGCGGGGAACTATCACCTGAACAAGTGCGCACCCTTCAGATCACCGATGCCCTCGTGGATACTGGAGCTTCTACTCTGGGGTTACCCACATCGATGCTCAATCAACTTGGTCTGGATAAGCCTACTTCCACCCGCCGATCCCGGAATACTACCGGTGTCTACGAGGTGAAATTATACGGCCCGGTTCGCCTGACGATTCACGGACGCGACATTACACTTGATGCTATGGAAGTGGATGATGGCTGCCCGGTGTTAATCGGTCAAATCCCGTTGGAACACCTCCAGTTGGTTGTGGACATGGCAAACCATCGGTTGGAGAAGAGTCCCGCAAACGGCGGCGAGTGGATCATGGATATGTTCTGATCGCCTCGTTTGCTACCGGCCACGAAGGGCCAGCACACACGCACGCGTATCCGTCTGCCGACCCTCAACCAGCACCTCCACCCTCACGGCATAAACGAACGGAGCCTCCTGGGTCCACAGGTTCGGCTCCGGAATCACACCTTTGAGTGTCGCGGTTGTCTCACTGGCTTCGACACGAACGAGCGGATAGGCAATCTCCACTGTCGTGATCCCCGGGCACTGCGGACCAATGACCCGGCCACGCACCTCGCACTCGGCAACAAGGCCATCGAGAACAACCCGAATCAGGAATTGAGCGACTGCCGAATCTGCCCGGGTCAATTCGACCGTGAGCGAATTGATTTTCATCGTAACACCAGCATCGCATCACCATAGCTGTAGAAGCGGTATCCGCTGGCAATCGCCTCGCTGTACGCTTTACGCAACAACTCGCTTCCGGCAAACGCTCCAACCAGGAGCAAGAGCGTCGTTCGCGGAAGGTGAAAGTTGGTCACCAGGGCATCCAAAACCTGGAACTCAAACGGCTCGCGGATGTAGAGCCCGGTTTCTCCGGAGAACGGTTTCAGGCCATCCGAGCGAGCAGCCGATTCGAGTGTCCGGGTTGTGGTGGTGCCGACCGCAACCACGCGGTTTCCCCGCGCCTTTGCCGCGCAGATCGCATCGACCGTGGTTTGGGTCACCTCACACCATTCCCGGTGGATGAGATGCTTTGCCGGGTCATCCACC
The DNA here is from genome assembly GCA_035947935.1 of Gemmata sp. Lineage (GTDB taxonomy): Bacteria > Planctomycetota > Planctomycetia > Gemmatales > Gemmataceae > Gemmata. The sequence continues at coordinate 3,690 of DASZJS010000908.1, forward strand.
TTCACGGGAGCAAATGTCCCCAGCCCAACATGGAGCGTAACTTTCGCGGTTTCGATGCCCTTTGCTCCGAGTCGATCGAACAATTCCGGAGTGAAATGCAATCCGGCTGTTGGAGCAGCAACCGACCCCGCCCGCGCAGCGTAGACGGTCTGGTATCGTTCCTCGTCGTCATCCGCGGCCCGACCTTTACGAATATAGGGCGGGAGCGGGATGTGTCCGTAACGCGACAGCAATTCCAGCGGCGTTCCCACCGCTTCTGGCTGCATCAGCCAGTGTCGGTCGTCGGTACGTCCGCGGAGTGTCAGTCTCAAGCCGGTATCCGCAATGAACGTCGTGCCGACTTCGGGATAGCCTCGCGTCTGAGCAAGCATCTCCCACAGCCCATCGGCTGTTTGGCCCAGAAATAGTCCTTCCCACTTCCCACCGGTTGCTTCCCGTCGGCCCACCATGCGGGCGGGCAACACCTTGGTATCGTTCAGGACGAGAAGATCACCGGGGGTGAGAAGATCGGGGAGATCGCGAAATGTGCGGTGTTTGAGCATCGCTGCCCCGCAGCGAACAATAAGCAAGCGGGATTCATCCCGCTGGGCGGTCGGATGCTGAGCGATGAGGTGTTCCGGGAGCTCGTAATCGAAGAAAGGAGACATAGTTGGCGAGCGCTCGCCTGAAAATGGATGGAACCCACCGACTAAAGTTCGGTGAGTTCCATGAGCGACCCGAGTGTTACGCCTCCACTCGCCGAGTGTTTCCTTAGCTCTGAAACTGGTTAATCAGTTGAGCGAGCGATTCGGGCGACATAACCCCGCTCTCTTGGTGAATCGGCGTATCGTTCCCTTTAAAGAACAGGATGCGCGGTATCGTCATCACGTCGTACTTGACCGCGATATTTGGATTCTCATCGACGTTGAGTTTGCCGACTTTAACCTTCCCGGCAAACTGATCGGCCATTTGATCGATGACCGATGAGAGTCGGCGACACGGTCCGCACCACGGAGCCCAGAAGTCAGCAACCACCAGGGTGCCGCTGGTCATGTGTTCGTTCCAGTTGTTCTCGGTCAGTTCAATCACGTTTGGGCTGGACATGGATTCTCCCTCTGTGACAACCGGTCAGCGTCCGCAATCTGCGGGCGGTTGTGCTCTATTCTACTCAGCACAGGATACCATTCTAGCCTGTCACCCCTTACGCGATGCGGTTTGGCGGTGGAGTTGTGTGAAACGGAAGAGGTTGCGGAGTTATAGGTTATTCGCCGCCTTTCCGCCTGGTTGCAGCACGTATGGTTGACGCTTAGCCGAACCAACCCTAAAAATGACGTGTCCTTGGCGCAGCCGCCGGTGTGGCCCTGTCGTCTAGAGGCCTAGGACACCACCCTTTCAAGGTGGGGACCGGGGTTCGAATCCCCGCAGGGTCACTTCTCATGAACGCCCACGGATTGCTTCCGTGGGCGTTCTCGTATCCGATCCGAAAGGTTTCCACATGAACATCAATATCCCGTGGTGGGGTTATGTGATTCTGGCCGGACTCGCCTGGGGCACCTACGTCCCAATCATATTCTACGGTGGCACGGAACTGACCACTCGGCCGGGCACCATCGGCGGACGGCTGGCCTCTATTCTGTGCGTCGGGGTGGCATACTGCATTCTAGGGGTGGTGGTCCCGATGATTCTGATGAGTCTTCGGGAGGATGCAACACCGGAATGGAAGACGAACGGTTTGATCTTTAGCGGTCTGGCTGGAGTTGCGGGGGCGGTTGGGGCAATCTGCGTGATCTTTGCCAGCAAGGCAGCCGTCGATCAAGCCAATATCGATGGGGTGGATGCAGCAAGTTACCGTATTTACATCGCCCCGTTAATCTTCAGCCTCGCACCGGCAATCAACACCATCCTGAGCCTCATCTGGCATCCGAAGCGTGGGGAGCCCTGGCATTTTGCCTTCGATATGCCGGGTTGGAAGCTACCAGCGGGGATTCTTCTCGTTGCGGTCGGGACGTTCCTGGTGTTGATGTCGAAGGAGGATGCGGAGGCGAAATCGAAGAAAGCTCACGCGCTGAAACCCGCTGCTGCGACGCCTGTGGTGGCGGCAGCACCAATGGAGGGTGGAAGTGCGCCGGGGAAGACGTGACTGGGGTTCACTGCTCCTCGGACGGTGGGAACATTGATCGGAGCAAGCGGGTGGAGAGATCGAATTGCGGCGTAAACGCCAGTTCCACCGCGGCAACAGAACTCACTCGCACTTCCATCGCCGCGACTGGCCCTACAAGTTGACCATCCAGGAACCCTCGCACTGACCGCTTTCCCGTCTCATCCAGGTTGGTAAGCCGCACCACCGCATTCTCGGGTAACGCAACCGGCTTCCAGAACCGCGGCCGAAACACGTTCGATCCCGCCAGCGTCAACACCGGTGCCGAGAGAGGTACCGGTGTCGCTCCCATTGCCCTGGCATACGCCGATGATCCCGATGGCGTTGCCACAAGTAATCCATCCCCGACCACCTTTGGCACCTGCGTTCGGCCATCGACATCAACCCGCAGCCACGCGGCTTGCCCGGTGTCCCGCTCGACCCAGGCGTCGACGTATGCCAGCGCGCGGGCCGTGCGTCCATCTGGTGTCTGCGTATCCACCCGCAGCATCGGCATCCGGTACACCACGAGTTCCGTTCCCGCTAAGTCGGCCGGCAGCATCTCATTCATCAGAAAGCCGAGGTGTCCGGCATTCAACCCCAGGAATGGGAGTCGTCGTCGCCAGTGCTTGCGAATCGCCGCGAGCATTGCGCCATCACCACCCAGCACAAGGATCGCGTTGGGGTCGGAACTTTCCAAATGTCGGAACTGATTGGCCAATGCCTCAGCTTTTGGGTTCCCCTCATCCGCAACGATCATGAGCCGTGGGTCATCGAGTTTGATCCGTGTTTCCCTCGGGGCTGGGAAGTCGGAAAAGAGATGGTAGCGG
>DASZJS010000909.1:0-3271 GCA_035947935.1 Gemmata sp.
ACTCGTGATAATGACCTCCGACGATTTAGTCTTCGTCACCCGGATCGATTTCATGCTGACGCTGGTTCCCTTCTTGAACTTCGACCAACTCGTGAACTCGGGATTCTCGACCATTTCTTGTGCCTGGATTGGACTCAGACAAGCAAGAATGGCTCCGATCGCCACAACAGATGCTAGTTGCATTTCAAACCTCTGAGTTGGGGTTGGGCATGATCGTTATCGTTGCCCACAAGCGATTCTGTGGCGAGCAATCAATCCAGATCGTCGCACGTGAGGAACCGCTCGATCTCCGTATTAATCTTACAAACAGACCCAGCAGCAGGTGTGAAGGCGGGCGATTTGGAGTTCACGGGATAAGTCTCCGCCGTCGGCAGGCTTCCGTGTAGGTGGCTTCCAGTTCCACCGGAACGAAGTAGTCGGCAATCAATCGGAGGGGCATCGTGGGGAGCGGATCGCCCACCGAAAATGAGTTCACCCAGATGTCGATCTCCGCGCGATTCTCGCGGATCACAGGGCGGTACGATGCGGCATACAACGGTTGGTCAGGGGGTAAGCACAGGTCGGTCGGCATTCTCATCATTCGGACAATTTCATCGTGCAAATTAGCTCGCCGCTCGGTCACTACATCGACGATCAAAACGCTCACTCCCTCGTGAAGATAGCTGGCGACTTTCATGGCAAATGCTTCTCGCGTTTCATCGCGATCCTTGTTTCCCGGGCTGATCAGTTCGATCGCGGCAACCAGTTGCCGCCCACCGAACTGACGAAACACCAGGACTTCAAAACGATCCGGGAACGTGGCCGGGACAATCGCCCCAGTTGACGGTTGCCAAGAAGAGTGACGAGGGCTGGTCATTCCATTCATTCCTGGAGCCGACTGCACTGCGGCCACATCAATCTCTAATCCACCACCGAGCTTAAGGCTCTCGTGAACTCGGAACTCTGTTGGGACGACATCATTCAGAGCATTTGCGATGAACGACGTCCAGGCGGAATGAAACGAGTTCCATTGTATCTCGTTGCTCACAGGTGGGTGGAAGTGATCGAGCAACGGCATTGGGTTTCTCCTTTGAGTTTTCCCCATCATACTCGACAGGCAGAAGTTGATACTATCCACCAGGGATGTTTAATGTGGACAAGGTCCACATTAAACATCCCCGGGATCAATCAGGGCCGCACGATCACCTTGCCTTTACCCTCGATCCATTTTGCCGTGGCAGCGCTATACGTCCCTGCCGGCTGGGCAACGTCACCGATGCTCAACGACGTCACAATCAATACGCCGCTGGTACCCTCGGGAGAGTCCGTCAGGATTTTATTGTTGGCCGTCATCGTGAGACTCGCTGCTGTCTCCTGGCAACCATTGAGATGCAGGTAGGCCGCGCCGTTGTTGCCAGCATCGAGAAGTGTGATGTTCACCGTGTCCTTGAGCTGGTGGCTGTTCTTCCAGAACAGGCAGTCGTTGAAGCCTTGTCCGCCCACGATCACATCGCCGGAAATTGCATCGATTCCCACAGCCTTCTCCAGTTGCACGCGGCCCTTCTTCACAAGAAACTTTCCCGATAAGGTGTTCGGTTTCGTGCCGACCAACCGTAGCGGTGCATCCCGGAATCCCGTGTACGATGGCCCCATGAACAACTCCACATTCCCCGAGCCCGAAATACTACCTGAGTAGGCAAACGCATTTCCATCGCCACTATCGAGAGAGAGTGTATAGCCGTTGGTCGCGATATCGAAGTCGCCCCCACTCGAGGGGTAACTGATCTTCGTATCCCCGGTCAGGTTGCCGATGTTGCCAAAGCCGATCGCCACTTCCGGCGAGCCAATGACGCCCCGAACATCCACTCGCGAATCCACCGTGACGGTTCCCGTGCCTTCCAACCACGGTTGCGGGGCTCGGTACGCTCCATCCTTCAACCGTTCACCATTCACGATCAGTTGTTTAACCTGGAGCACACCACCTGTTCCCGTCCGAATTATGGAAGCCTTAGACAGCAGAAGCTTACCAAACGCGACCTTATGACCGTTCAGATCCAAATACGATGACTGACTGCCCTGGAGGGTCACGACCGCGGATGAGGAAATCTGGCCATCGGCCTCCCAGATGACCGCGTCTCCTTTGTTCTCCACCGCCGATCCACCAATCGCCAAATTGCCCGGAATCGCGATGGCATTAGTCGGCTTGTTGAGCTTTAGAACACCTCGAACGAGCGTCGTTGTGCCCTTGAAGGAGTTGCTGGGTGCGCCAGAGAGTTCCAATGCTCGTCCTGTTGCCGCTTCGACGCTCAGCGAACCGTTACCCGTGATAAGCCCGCTGAAGCGGACTTTGCCGTCACCGGGAACCATCGTCAACGGAAAGTCGCCGGTAGCGGCTGCAACCGAACACTCGCCATCGGGAAGCTTGAAGGTGGCAGCGGACTTGAGAACTGCGATGTTGCCCGCACCGACTGTTCGGGTCGGGTCTTCGATGCCGCCAGTTACTGCGATATGTTTGATGTCCCCGACAATGACATACCCGCTTCCCTGTACCCACCCGCTCGATGATGTATAGATCCCTCTGGGCAGGCTCTTGCCATCAACTATCACTTCGCGAATCGTCAACACGCCGCCGCCTCGGGGACCATCAGTCAGCACCTTGGTTCCAGCTGCCAACTTCAGACTGGCGATCGTGTCGCTGAAACCATTCAGATTCAGTGATGCGCCGCCCTTTTCTGACCCCAGCAATTGAAGAATCGCGTCATCGTTGATCTGGTTGCTTTCACCTAGAACGAGCGCGTCGCGATCGCTATTTCCGCCAACGATGATCGTGCCACCCATCGCATCCACGCCGGGCTCCTTGGCGAGTACGACTTGTCCTGCCTTGACCGACCAAGTGCCTTGCATGGTGTTGGCAGCTTTGCCATCGAGTACCAGAGAAGCGTTCCGACCCCCGGCGTGAATCTCTACCTTGCCCGAACCAGTGAATGGCCCGCTGAAACTGCAAGGGTTGCCGCCGTTGTTTAACTTCAGCGTGAAATCCCGGTTAATGACGGGCGATGCGCAGGTACCGATCGGATAAGCGAACTCAGTATCCCCCGTGGTCAAGGCCAGGTTCCCTTCCCCAATGGCTGCACCCGGATTGCGTACAACACCCGACACCTCCACAAGCAGACGCAAATTGATCTCCCGCACCACTAGAGGCGAGTCTTGGTCGGTCACGGCTTTAATACGTACCGACTGAACACGATTGTCCTTTAGGACGATCTTGGCCATGCCCTTGTCGAGAGTGGCG
>DASZJS010000910.1:0-5100 GCA_035947935.1 Gemmata sp.
TGTGCCGCAGTTGGGTGGTCCTGTGGTGGCCAACCCCCGACTGACTGACCCACCATCGTTTCAGCTTTTGTTCTCGGCCCCGCTCGACCTCGACCCCGATGCCCTGACTCTGGCTCTACGGGAATATCACCCTGAACTTGCCAAAGCAACCGTGGAACTGCTGAAGTTGTCGCCGCCACAGACCAGTTCTCCAACTACTTCACCCGTGGTCATGGGCCTTGTCGGTTGGGGGCGGCATGCGATCAAGTTGGTGGGGTTCGATACGTCGCTGGCAGCCAAAACGGTCAAGGGATGCGTTCAGCCCTCGCATTACCAACCCGAACTGAAGGAGGCAGCCTATCAGCATGTCGCCCATGTCGTGCTTTATTACGCCGGTTACGAACAAGATCCTCTCGAACAGCATGTCGCTCTTGCGGCCACGGCTGCCATGCTGACCCGGTTCGGGGCGATCGTTGTCGTGAACGAGACCGCCCATATCTCCATTCCCGCTGTCGCACTGCTTCCCCATGAGGAGGATGGAGGCGATACGCTTCGTGCGATGCGCACCCTTCCCCTTCCAATCATCTATGCGGGGTTTGTAATAATCGAGGTTGAAGAACAACCGGGTGTATGGATGCGAACCTACGGATGCCATGCCTTTCGCCTCCCCGATCTGGCACTCCAGGCCGAGGGCCATCACCAAGGTGCGAGCATCCTGGAGCTTTTCAGCAATATGCTCGACTATCTGCGAACATCTCCCCAATCGTTTGCCCCGGGTGATACGATGGGTATCGGAGAAGGTCAGTTCTTCCGCTTCCGGGCACGAACGACGGATGAATGGTTCCTGGAAAGTGTCGGCGAGATGCTTGTGGTTGAGCTAATCAACCCAGCCGAGGTAAACCCATGAAGGCAATGCGTTGGCTCTCGGGGGTTTCGCCCTGGGGCACTTTGGCCTTTATCGCCCTTCTTGCATTGTTCCCCGCTCCTGCAACAGCCGGGCTGTATTATTCGGGCGAGCAATACGCCGAGTTGCCAAGCCGGTTCCGGGGCTTCCTGGTCGATCACCGATCCCTGCGAGCGGCGGTGATCGAACGCCCCCGCGATGTGCCTGCATCGCCACTGCGGGAGGATTATCTGATCGCCGCGGAGCGGCTCGAAAAGTTGACGAAGACTCGTCCCCTGACTGCCGATGAAGCCGCTAACCTGGGGGCTATATACGTCCGGCTCTGGAAGCTCGACAAGGCGATTGGAATCCTGCAACCGGCTGCCCGCAAATCACCCGAACACTTCAGGCTTGCCGCGAATCTTGGGACCGCTTTTCATGTCTCGGGCGATCTCGACCGCGCAGCGGTCTATCTGGAAGAAGCCGTCCGACTTGCTCCCGAGAAACTCCAGGCGTTTGAACGCTATCACCTCAAACTCGTCCGGCTAAGGCTCAAGGAAGGGCGATTGGCCAATAACCCCACGGCTGTCGATGATCTCTTCGGGGTGAAGTACGTTGGTGAATCGGGCAACCCCGAAGTGGCCAAGATGGCCGATGCCGAGCGCAAGAAACTTCCCGCCGATGCGGTTGCTGTGGTGGAACAACTTGCTCTGTGGTTGCCAACGGATGGTCGGTTGTTGTGGCAACTCGGAGAACTGGCGAACGCTCATGGGGATGTCCGAACCGCTGCCGCGATTCTGGAAGGTTGCGTGACGGAATTCACGCTCTCAGCTCCAGATCTCCGCAAGCGGCGACAACTCTACCGAACCGCTGCCGATGAACTGGCGAAGAAACCGGAACACGAGCAGCACAAGATCACGTTTAACGGCAAGTCGAACCGACCGCTGCTGCGCGCGTTCGATGAATCGTCCCTGCCAGCGATCAGGACAGATGGAGTCAATTCGCTCCCGTGGCAAGTCCTCGCGGCAACCACGATGGATGCCAAGAGTCGCCCCGTGTTCCTGAAGTATCTGGAACAACTCGATGGCAAGACGGTCACGCTGACCGGCTTCATGCAGCCAGTGCGCGACGAGCTGTCTGTAACCGGTTTCTTGATGCTGGAATATCCGATCGGGTGTTGGTTTTGTGAAACACCGGAAGCAACTGGCCTGGTGAGCGTCGAGTTGAAAGCGGGAAACACGGCGGAATTCCGCAAGGGATTGGTGAAGGTGACCGGAACGCTGACCCTCAACCGCACCGACCCGGAAACTTATTTTTTCTCGGTCGCGAATGCGCGGGTGGGTGAAGCGGATTAAGAAACTGATGCACGCGGACGGCGAATCGCTCATGCAGTGGTAGGGGGCGACCGATGACCGCAGCGGAATGGCTGACGGCGACTGATCCCTTCAAACTGGTGGAGTTGGGAGGCTCCCAGTTAAATGATCGGAAACTACGTCTGTTCTGTTGCGCCTGTTGTTTTCGTTACGCTACGAGAGTCCACGACACGTCAACTCATGCCGCTACTGTGACTCTTGAACGGTACGCTGATGGATTGGTATCTGAAACAGAACGCCTTTACCCGAACACTCTTTTATACAATAGTTTAATCTGTGAGATGTGGGACGAAAACGCATACCGAGCCGCAGTCCGTGCAGCTTCAGGAATCACTGCGGACATCGGTAAACTGTTCAGATTCGCTTCAGAAAAGGAACAGGCGATTCGGTTGGAACTCGAAGTACAATCCGCATTGTTCCGTGACATCTTCGGCAACCCATTCTGCCCCGTCACCCTCAACCCCTCCTGGCTCACTTCCACAGTCGTTTCTCTCGCCAACGGCATCTACGCCGAGAAAGCCTTTGACCGAATGCCCATCCTGGCCGATGCCCTTCAAGACGCAGAGTGTGACAACGAAGATATCCTGAACCACTGCCGACAACCGGGCGAGCATGTGAGAGGCTGCTTCGTGGTGGATTCATTGTTGGGGAAAAGTTAGCCCACTCTTACAAAGACATTTTCATCGCTCCACGCGCTTACCGGTTCGGAGCGATTCCTCAACAATGTCCGCGGCACGCACCACTCCAGGGTTTCCCTTCAACTGGTCCCGGCACTTCTCCCCGGCAGTTCGATAACGATCATCGGTTAGCAACTTCTCGACGGTCCTGCCAATCCGAGTTGCTGTTGCCTGCGCTGGCTTCAGGACTTCGCCCAGACCCAGCCATTCCACCCGTCGAGCGACGCCGGGTTGGTCGTTCGTCACCGGCAGGCAGAGCATCGGCAACCCCTTGGCCAATCCTTCCAGGGCAGTGTTCAGCCCAGCGTGGGTGATGAGTAGACTTGCTCGTTCCAGGAGCTTCAACTGCGGAGCGAACGGCACAACAATCGCGTTGATTGGTGTGGGCTGGTCCCAAGTAGCGTCCTTCCTGCCGAGCGAGAGAACCACCTGGACATTCAGCGATGTACACCCATCCAGAATCGCCCGAAACAGGCGTTGTAACTGGTTCTGGATGGTGCCCAGCGAAGCATAAATGAGCGGGCGGCCATCCAGTTTCTCCCACGGAAACGGAGCCGTTTCGGTATCCCGCGCGGGTCCATGCCAGGGACCGGTGTAATGAAAGTGCGATGGCAATTCCTTCCGCGGGAAATCGAAGAACGCTGGCTGCTGGGCAATTTGAGCCAGACCGAGGACGTTCGAGTCCACGAATCGAAATGACGTCATTCCGTGCCGCCTCCGATATTCGGAGACCGTTCGGCTGATCGGTCGAGTCGCGATCTTGAGTACCGCGTTACCGACCCGATTCCGGAGCCGACCGAGGAACCCCGGGCGATAGCGCCACGTCAGCACGCCCGGTGGAATTCCCGGTTCCTGGTGCATCGCCAGGGCATTACACACCATGACGAACGGGAGTTTCAACACATCCGCAAGCGCTGCCCCGGCTGGCGACACTTGATCGACGATAACCCCTTGAACGCCGCGGGTGCGGAATTGGTCGGGGGCATCCCGCAGAAAGATCGTCGTCGCTCGTTGGAGAAGATATGCAGTGAATCGAAGCGCTGCGAGCCCCTTCATCCTGGCGAGCGCATCGAATTCGGCTTGAGCTTCCCCGGATTGGTGTTCCGGTATCCCAACGGGGAGAAACTCGAACTCACAGGCATCTGCTTTGGCTTGTGCCCAGGGAGACCCGACCAAACTGACCCGATAACCGCGGCGAATGAGTTCTTGGCCGAGTGTGGCCATCGGGTTCATGTGTCCGTGGAGTTCGGGGCAGACAAGAGCGATGTGCATGAGTCTCTCAGCTCGAGATGGAGATGGTATGATGTGGTGTTGAGTTCCAAGCCTCCGATTACCACGTTCATTTTCTATCAATAATAGCTCAGACATCCGCTATTATGTCGCCGTAACTTCAATTTCAGTACCATTTTGCCCGAGCCTTAATAATTTAGGTTCGTTTGGCAGAATCGCACTTTTTCAAGACCCTCAATTTCAACAAAAATTTTCTCTAAGTTGATACGGAGTATTGATTTAGATAAATTATTCAGATTGTCCGGTGTCAACTGCCATAAGATGTGTGGAATCCTGATTATAACTTCTTCTGCGGTAAGTTGTTGCGGAGATATGGTCTTGACTTGTCAGCTTGCGGCAGCGGCGGGTTCGGGGGCAAGATCCGCGACGTGGAAGGTCAGGCGGCGGTTGCAAAGAGTGATTTGATCGCCCGATTGGATCTTGGAGGGAGTTGGGATCTTCTTACCGTTGAGGAGTGTGCCATTCTTCGAGGCGACATCGTGTAGTTCGCACCGGAGATCGTGGTGGATGACCACCGCACAGTGTCGGCGCGAAACGCACTCGTCGCGGATCACCACATCATTGTCAGGGAGCCGGCCCACGCTGTTCAACCCAAGATGGAGCGGGTAAACATTTGTTCCATCCTTGAGGTAAAACGTAAATCGACCTGTGGTTGGAGGTGGCGATCCCGGCGGCGAGGCGATGGTTGGAGCATGGAGTTGTTCCTCATCATCCAACATCCGGAGATCGCCAGCGAGGGTAAGATTACCGCACGCAGCTTGAATAGCCTGCCTCGCAGCGCGGAACTCGTCCCGCCGGGGCTGGCCCTCCAGGTGTAGGCTGTGAAGCCGGGGATCTGACATGCCGCCTCCTCGGCGGACCCGGTAGAAGCGACACAGTTGCCGCTTCTACTTATAGG
>DASZJS010000911.1:0-4633 GCA_035947935.1 Gemmata sp.
ACAGAAAAATATTCGCTCCGGGGCCGCCAAGCCCAGCCCCAACACCACCTTGATCCTGAGACTGCACCACAGCAGTGAACGTGGCCAACAATGTGAACAAAACCAATGGACGAACAAGGGCTCGCATCCGTGCGCTCCGAGAAGTGGATCGGCATCCCTTTGGCCTTCCATAGCCGCAGGGGCGGCAAATACTACGGTGCTTCCCTTCTGCGCGTCAATACCACATTTTTTCAATGTCTGGAGCTGGAGCTTTCTAAACGAATAACTGGGGAAAACACCCCCCTCATCCGCACCAAATGGCTGCGACCTCTCCCCGCCGGAGCCTGTTCGTGATACACAAGGCGACCATCACCGGGTAACATTTGTATTCAGCCTTCCCTTTCTCCCTCCTTGAGGTTGAACCAATGCCCGCCACTCGTCGGCAATTCCTGGCCGCTTCTGCTGCTGTCGCCGCGGTTCCCTCGCTTTATGCGGGTGGCGATGACGTTATCAAGATCGGTCTGATTGGTTGCGGCGATCGTGGCACCGGGGCGGCGGTCAACGCCCTGAATGCCGACAAGAACGTGAAGCTGGTGGCGATGGGTGATGCGTTCGAGGATCGGCTGGAAGGTAGTTTGGCGACACTGCTCAAGAAGAAGGAGGTTGGGAACCGGGTCGATGTGAAGCCGGATGCCAAATTCGTTGGGTTCGATGCGCACAAGGAAGTGATCGCCCGGAGCGATGTGGTGTTGCTCTGCACGCCGCCGCAGTTCCGCCCGCTTCACCTGAAGGCAGCCATTGAGGCCGGCAAACACGTCTTTGCCGAGAAGCCATGCGCTGTCGATGCAGTCGGTGTTCGATCCGTCCTCGAAACCTGCGCGAAAGCCAGGAGCAAGGGGCTCTCGGTTGTCTCGGGGTTGTGTTTGCGTTACGACACGAGTTTCCGGGAGTGCGTTCGCCGCATTCATGATGGAGAAATCGGTGAGGTGGTGATGCTTCAGGCGAACGACTACCGGAGCGGCCGGTGGGCCAAGCTCCGTCTGAAGGAATGGTCCGACATGACGTATCAGATGCGGAACTGGTACAACTTCACATGGCTCTCAGGGGATTTCAACGTCGAGCAACACGTCCATTTCCTCGATGTGTGCGCCTGGGTGATGAAAAACAAGTACCCCGTGAAGGCGATGGGCATGGGGGGACGAACGGTTCTGGCGGACGAGCAGTACGGGAACATCTACGACCACTTCAGCATCGTCTACGAGTACGCCGATGGGCAGCGGCTTGTTAGCAATTGCCGTCAACAACCGGGTTGCAAGAACGACATGAGCGCCCACGTCCTCGGAACCAAGGGCCGCGCGCTGCTCTCCGAGAAAGACAACGGGATGTGGATCAAGTCAGCGAAGGACTGGATGTTTGAAGGGCCGAACAACCAACTGTATCAGGCGGAACACGAAGAATTGTTTGCTTCGATCCGATCGGGCAAGCCGATCAACAACGGCGAATACATGGCCAACAGCACGCTCCTGGCGATCATGGGCCGCATGGCGGCTTACACAGGGCAGTTGGTGACCTGGGAAATGGCGATGAAGTCGAAGGAAGACCTGACTCCGCCGAAGTACGACTGGAACGTAAAACTCCCTGACCCACCCATAGCCATCCCAGGCGTGACGAAGTTTGTGTGATCTTTTGCGGGTTGGGCCATGCAAAGCCCCGACGCAACATTTTCTCTTGTTGTTTTGTTTGTATTGCTGCAGCTCGGTCGCAAACCCTGCCTCGGCCCAGCTTAAGCGATAGTATCACTACAATCGTTAAACCCGGGACGGACCCAAAGACTCACTATTAAAAAGTTATCTTGACGTTAGTTTCGACAAAGTGATATACTCGGGCAGTATTTTTCAACTCTTCCGCTACTTTCCGGATGTGTCATGCCCACACACTCATCCCAGAAACCTGTCTACCCTCCATTGATGTGCGAACAACTTGAGGATCGCTCGGTTTTGACAGTCCACGTTGGACCGACTGGGGCGTTGCCCGCGGAAGTCGTTCACTCCAACTTGGCTCCGTCGGCGGGAACCAATCACGCACTCATGAATCCCACGACAGCTCGGGCGATCTCAGCGGGGACAATGTTGCCCGCCGCGCCGGCAAGTGGGTCGGTGGCGTCGACGACTTCGGGTTCGAGTGGCTCTGGCGCTTCGGGTGCCTCCAGTGTCCCTGGTGCTTCGGGTGCCTCCAGTGTCCCTGGTGCATCTTACGCGTCCGGATCGTCCAGCGGAGTTGCCTCGGGCGGGGGGGCACTGTTCACCTCCGGCGGCACCCCAATCATTATGTTCTCTGCGGGCGATCCGCTCACCCTGAACTCGCCCATCGCTGCTGGGATTCCAGCTGGTGCATTATCGCAGATCGCCGGGTCGGTCGGCTCCAACATTGGGTCTGTTGCCAATTCGATCGAGACTGCTAACACCAACCCGACCAGCAGTCTTCCGGTCGGGACCACGGTGACTACCACCGCCCAGGACGTCGCGACCACGCCAGGCATCCAGACTCTGTCAGGGTCTGAGGGTACACCAGTCACCCAGTTCATCGCCCCGGCCGCGCAACCTCCGGTCCTTACTACGAATGGACCTGCGACACAGGCTGTGATCGATCAAACCCCGACCTTGCCTGCCAGCCCACTCCCGCCCGCTAATCCGGCCGCGACTTCCACAACCACCTCGGAGCCTGAGGTGGTTTCTGCCCCTGTGATACAATCCGATTCGACCCAGCAGTGGGGCGACGACTCGCTTCCCCAGAACGCGGACATTCCTCTGAACTGACGATTCGCTATGGGAACTCGATGGGCCTGGGTTCTCACCCAGGCCCGTGTCGTTTGATTCGTGCCAACTCTGAAGAAGAACCCCTTGGAGAAGGATGTGTCGCAGTCCGTTCGTTATCGCGTCCGCCCGTAGGATTATTCAGCAGGGTTAACTGCTTTCCAGGGTGCTTGCGGTCGCACCGATCGGCAATCCGTTTGTGAGCGTGTCATCAGAATATCAACGTGCAGATCGAGGCAGTATCGCGATAAAATCCAAATTCGAGGAAGAGTATGATAACTATATGGCGAATGGACTATTAAATAAGAAGAGCGCAAGATATACCGAGAACTATTGTCGCAGCTTTTGGATCAGGTTGTCCAACGCCTGAAGGAATTGTGAGCGATCCTTTTTGGTAAAGCTTGGGTTATGACCCTTGATCTCACCGGCTTCGCGCAGATATTGGCTGAGTGATCGCATGGCCAGTGCGGAACCGATATTGCTATCTGTAAAGGGCCGTCCGGTGGGAGCAAGTGCACTCGCCCCCTTCTCCAGACAGCGGGCAGCCAACTGGATGTCAGCCGTAATCGCAATATCCGACGCTTCGATATGCTCGACGATCCAGTTATCGGCAGCATCGAACCCTGCACCCACGGTAATGACGTGGTAATTGGCATCCGATCTTGGCCACGTACCCTGATTGCTGACCATATACATGGTTAGCCCATAGCGCGTGGCAACCTTGACAATCTCGTCTTTCACTGGGCAGGCATCGCCGTCAATATAGATGTTTAGCATGTTTATCGAGTACCCACTACCATCGCCCGTTTCACGGGCTGTTTCCAGGTTTTTGTGTCTCTGTGATATCCCGCTTACGAAACTGGAACAGGTCGGGGATCTCGCTTTCCGGTCGCAGCAAGTACCCTGGGGGCACCGTCTAAACATCTGGACTGATGAATGCTAAGGCGCGACCGTAGAGTTTGCGTTCTTGCAACGTGGGCGATAACTCCACAAACGAACATGCGAAGCATGGCATGATCGTGGTTCAAGCAGTGTACCCACAGTACCTTCGGGCGTATACTGACCGCGAGACAACATCGCTCTCTCTGGCATACGAAGTTTCCCGGGGCATTCTTCCAGAGTTTTGGACATGCTGGGAAACTGATTTGGGTGTGACCGGTAACCCGCTCGCGGAAAGTTTTGGGAACAGGGGAGCAAAACCCCTCACCCGCGGCGAAGCGCCGCGACCTCTCCCCCACACTGTGGGGGAGAGGTGTAAGAGCTGCCCACATGGAGTAGCTTTGCGTTGGCGAAGTGGCAACACCTCTCCCCCACCGTGTGGGGGAGAGGTCGCCGAACGTCGCAAAGCGATGTGAGGCGGGTGAGGGTCTTGCTTTTGCTTTATTCCCTTGATTTCCTTGAGCGTCTTGCCGGTTGCACACAACTGATTTTGCCAGAGAAACCCGCCTTTAACCCCTCACCACCAAACTACTATGAAGCTGTTCCGCGTGACGTTGCTCACAACTCTTCTCGTTTCGCTTGCTGTCG
This sequence comes from Gemmata sp., assembly GCA_035947935.1. Taxonomy (GTDB): domain Bacteria; phylum Planctomycetota; class Planctomycetia; order Gemmatales; family Gemmataceae; genus Gemmata. The sequence continues at coordinate 4,320 of DASZJS010000911.1, forward strand.
CTCCCATCGCATTCACAGCCGATGCCGATACACCATCGGTGGTGCTGGAAGGAAAGCAAGGAGCAGGCAAAGGCAAACACATCGTACTCATCAGCGGCGACCAGGAGTATCGCTCCGAAGAAGCGATTCCCCAGTTGGCGAAGATCCTGGCCAACCATCATGGTTTTAAGTGTACAGTATTATTCACCGTGGACCCCAAGGACGGGAAGGTCTTCCCCAACGCGCCAGAAACCAACATACCGGGTTTGGAAGCTCTGAAATCGGCCGACATGATGCTGATCTTCACTCGCTTCCTGAACTTACCCGAAGAACAA
>DASZJS010000912.1:0-6798 GCA_035947935.1 Gemmata sp.
CGATAAGCCCGAAGGTCTTCGAGAAAGATATCGCCGAAGACGATTACGCCAACTCCCTCGGTCTTGAGTCGCTCGAACGTCGCGAGCATGGTGCGGGAGTAGATGTCGTTGGGAGGGAAGTCAGTTCCCGGAACTGTGTGAGCCATCGGACAGGTCGGGTTATCGTGTCTTGGGATGACGATGAACTCGACCGGAAGGCCGATCGCTCTGGCCTGATCTTCGATGAGTTGTCTGCGAACACCGTGCATGGAAACGCGGTCGTATGCCTGGCTGATGCAGGTGACCAGCTTCGCGATGTGGATATCCGGGTGAGTTTGGCGAACGTGATGGAGCGCCAGGGCGGAGTCCTTGCCACCGCTCCAGAGAAGGGCCGCCAATCGAGGCGTCTGCATGATGTGCATCGCTGGTTTGGTCAAGAGAAGCAGTTCTCGAAGGAAAAGACATGTCTATTACTACGCACACGTCGGTTGCTGACCACACTTGAGAACGTCGTCATCACCGAGCTTCCGGCCTGAGTTCTTCAGTGAAAGTCACCAACTCCTTGAGGGCTGACCGCTGCTCTGTCTCGCTTTGCTTCTTGCAGCTCATCAAATCGCGGAACAGGATACGCCGATGGCTGCCAACCTCCCGGAAAGGAAGCTTGCCTTCCTTGAGAAGCTTGTTCACCAGATACGGGCGGGACACTGTAAAGCTTGTGTGGAACTTTGTGGGGCGATCAACACCGATTCAAATTCCATGAGTGAATCATTTGAAGATCACACACTTCGGTAATGATTTCTGTAGTTCCTTCAGACCCGTGTCTGATACTTGTGTCCCGCAAAGTTCGAGTACTCTGAGTTGTGTGAGCTTGGCAAGTTCTTTCAGACCAATGTCTGTCACTTGGGTTCCGGAAATGTCAAGTGAGTTGAGTTGTGTGAGTTTGGCAAGTTCTTTCAGACCTGCATCCGTTACCTTCGTTTGATTAATGTGCAGACAGATGAGTTGTGTGAGTTTGGCAAGTTCATTTAGACCCGCATCCGTCACTTGGGTCTCGGAGAGGACCAGTGCATTGAGTTGTGTGAGTTTAGCAATTTCCTTTAGACCCAGGTCCGTCACCTGCGTGCGTGAAAGGATCAGTAATGAGAGTTGTTTGAGCTTGACAAGCTCTTTCAAACTCACATCCGAAATCTTCGAGTCGATAAGTTCAAGATTGAAGAGTTGTGTGAGTTTGGCAAGTTCCTTCATTCCCTCGTCCGTCACATTCGTGTATGAAAGGCCGAGGTCTTTGAGTTGTGTGAGTTTGGCAAGTTCCTTCATTCCCTCGTCCGTGATCTTTGTGCTGGATAGGCTGAGCCTGTTGAGTTGCGTAAGGTTAGCAAGTCCCTTCAGACCGGTACCCGTCACTGGTGTCTCATCGAGGATCAGAGAAGTGAGTTCTTTCAGGTTGCCGAGTGCTTTCAATCCCGTGTCTGTAACTTTGGTGCGTGTGAGGTCGAGATTGTTCAGATGTTTGATTTGTGCGACATCATTCAGCCCCATGTCTGTCACCGCCGTGTAACTTAGACTGAGCGAATTGAGTTGTTTAAGGTTCGTGAGTTCCTTCAGACCTGCGTCCGTCACCGGAGTCGCGATGAGGCTGAGCCATGTGAGTTGATTGAAGTTGCTGAGTTCTTTCAACCCTTTGCCCGTCACTTGTGTCCCGGAGAGATCGAGACCGAATGCGGTTTCAGGTGCTGGCAACTCCTTCAGCATCCCATCTTTCCAATTCTTTATTTGAAATCCTGGTACTCTCCCTGCCTGGCACCGTGGGTCTGAGTTAAAAGAAAGACCAAAGTTAAATACCTCACATGCGCCAGCGGACGCTCCGGCATTTTGCCATACCTGGACGATTTTCTCCGGCAGTGGTTGAGGGACTTCCTTCTTCAGAGGGTCGGTGGCCGAGAGTTGCGTACTGAAAAAAACAATCACGCCAACCATGCAGAAAACCAGGGTCCGGACGATCATAAACATGGCAAACCATCCTGGAGTAGAAGGGCGACCGTCTCATGATGTACTCCGACCAACCTCCGTATGTCAATGCTCGAACCTAAGAGGCTCTGACAAAACCATCGGCGCGATCAATTTTTGAACAGTATTTAGGGTTTTGTCAGGGCCTCTAAGTGAAAGAACCTTTTAAATGAAGGCTTTATCTGACCAGTTTAGTTTGCCAAGGAATGTAACCTGGGCAGCTATAAAGAGAACCGGATTGGCATGGTGATAAGCGGAAGCCTATCATGAAGCAATCGGGCACTGGTCCCAACCGCCTTTCTTCCTGCGTTTCGCGATGTTTCGTTCCGTCACTCGTGGAGCATAACTCCATTCCACCTTCGACCCTCCAGTCTGATGCTGTTCACACACACAATCCGCGGCGAACGATTTACCTTTGCCGACCTGCGCGAGTTGCTCGCCCGGGCGAATGAGCTGAAATCCGGCGATGAACTTGCCGGGCTCGCGGCTCGCTCCGAGCGGGAACGAGTTGCGGCTAAACTCGCCCTCGCCGATGTGCCGCTATCCGTCATCATCGACAATCCGGTCATCGATCCCGCGCTCGATGATGTGTCACGATTGATCCTCGACACGCACGACCCGGTCGCCTTCGCCGAGATTCGTTCTCTCACCGTCGGAGAGTTCCGGGAATTCCTGCTGGATGATCGCACAACAGCAGAAACACTTCTGCCGCTTCGGTGGGCCATTACACCGGAGATCGCCGCGAGTGTCGCCAAGTTAATGGGCAACAAGGAACTGGTCTACGTTGCCGCCAAGATCCGCAACGTAACCCGCTGCCGGAACACACTGGGCGAGCGAGGCGTGTTCGGCGTGCGCGTTCAACCGAATCACCCAACGGATGATCTGGCCGGAATCCTGATTTCAGCCGTCGATGGGCTGTTATTCGGTTGCGGGGATGCCGTCATCGGTGTGAACCCGGCAATCGACTCGGTGGATACAGTTGCTGCCATTTTGCAACTCCTCGATCGACTCATCGGCAAACTGGAAGTTCCTACGCAAGGCTGTTGTCTGGCTCACATCACAACGCAACTCGCGGCACTGGAACGTGGTGTGCCCGTGGACTTGCTCTTTCAGTCCGTTGCCGGAACCCAGTCCGCAAATGCGAGTTTTGGGATCGGTCTCGGGTTGTTGAAGGAGGGTCGTGAGCGGGTACTCGAATCGCACAAGGGGCGGGATGTCGATTGGATTGGCGAGCAAGTGATGTACTTTGAGACGGGCCAGGGCAGCGCCCTCTCCGCCGAGGCTCACCACGGAGTCGATCAACTCACTCTGGAAGCACGAGCACATGCCGTGGCCCGGGCGTTCGATCCATTCCTGGTGAATACGGTCGTCGGGTTTATTGGGCCGGAGTATCTGGCCGATGAACGACAGATCACGCGAGCTGGCCTCGAAGACCATTTCGTTGGCAAGCTCCTCGGACTGCCGATGGGAGTGGATGTCTGCTACACCAACCACGCCGATGCGGACCAGAACTCGGCCGACAACCTTCTCCTTTTGCTTGCCGCGGCGGGATGCAATTACGTCATGGGTGTCCCGTGCGCGGATGATGTGATGCTGAACTACCAGTCCACCAGCTATCACGATGCAGCGACAGTTCGATCTCTATTCGGTCTGCGCCCGGCCCCCGAATTCCTCGCGTGGCTTGAAGAACGAGACATTTTGCGGAATGGCAGGCTCACAACGGCCACCGGGAGACCTGCATTGCTTGGCAACCTGGACAAGGTGTTGCTGGGGTGATGGGGCTGCTCGCAGGTGAAGGCCGGTATCTTATTACCTCGGCATGGAAGTTCCACAAAGTAGCAGGCACACTTCGTGTGCCGTTGCAATAGCACACGAAGTGTGCCTGCTATTTTCATTCCTGCCAAGGTAATACTACCGCTTACGCTCGCTACTTCTTCTTCCCGCTATATTTGGGCGGTTCGGGGTCGCTCACGATCTTGAGCAACTCGATCACGATGTCATCGCTCGTTTTACCTTCGGCCTGAGCCTGGAAGTTCGCGCTGACTCGGTGGCGCAACACCGGAATCGCTGCTTTCTTCACATCGTCGATCGCCACGCTCGGGCGACCCTCCATCGCCGCGAAAGCCTGCCCGGCCTGAGCAAGAAAGATTCCTGCCCGTGGCCCCGCGCCCCAGTCCACCAATCGCTTGATTACGTCCGGAGCGCTCGGATCCTTCGGTCGGGTTGCTCGGACCAGTTTTACAATAAATTCATTGACGAACTGTGGCACTTCGATCTTCTTCACGAGCTTCTGCCAGGCGCTGATTCGCTCTCCGGTCAGTACCTTTGTCAGTTCGGGCTTATCGCCGCGGGTACTCATGGACACGATCTGCCGTTCGTCCTCGGCAGAGGGATAATCCACCTTGATGTTGAACATGAAGCGGTCCAGTTGAGCCTCGGGTAGCGGATAAGTCCCTTCCTGTTCGATCGGGTTCTGGGTCGCGATGACAAAGAATGGCTCGGGGAGCTTCATTGTGTCCTGCCCGGACGTCACCTGGCGCTCCTGCATGGCTTCGAGGAGGGCGGCTTGGGTTTTGGGAGGGGTCCGGTTGATTTCGTCCGCGAGAACGATGTTTGCGAAGATCGGTCCCCGGACGAACCGAAACTCCCGCTTCCCATCGGACAGTTCTTCCAACACCATCGTGCCGGTGATGTCGGAGGGCATGAGGTCCGGTGTGAATTGAATCCGCTTGAACGCCACATTCAGGATTTGAGAAACGGAGCTGACCATCAACGTCTTGGCCAGCCCCGGGACACCAACGAGCAGGCAATGCCCGCGGGTGAAGATGGCAGCGAGTACCTGTTCGATCACCTCGCCCTGCCCTACCACCACTCGACGCAGTTGTTCGAGCATGGCAGTGCGATCCGCAGAGAACTGGTTCAAGTATTCCGTAAAGCGGTCGGTGGACACCGGCGGCCCTCGTGTTTGTGCGGGGAGGAATGCAGCTTTCCCATTTTACCGAATCTTTGTCGTTGGTCATTCGGACAGAGGTGAATTGCAGGAGACAAACGAGCCGGAGGCGTGTGCGACGGTCAAACACCCGTCGCTGACGCATCCGGCTCGTTCAGCAATAATCACGGCATCTTGAACTCGCAGTCGTCGATCATTTCAAGGAGTTGCACTTCCGACAAGTGGTCACTGGTTGGGAGCCAGTTCGGTTGTCGTATCTTTGGTGGGCGTCGCTCTCGCGCTGGCGACCAGTGCGGCAAGGAGTCCCACGACAACCGCCAGTCCGAGGATGAGCAGTTGCCAGCGGCGAACACGCCACCAGGGTATCGCCGCATTCGCTGTCTTCGCGACTACTTTCAGAGGTTTGCGTGGTGGGGACGTGTCGAACGCGAGCGGTGGGGGTGGGGGTGAAGGTTCCGAAACGATATCCCCTTCACCGGTATCCTGGACGTGTGACCCGCTAACGATGTCCCCCTCCCTGGTATCCTGGACGAGGGGCTCGCCCGGGTCGGGCTCTGTTGGGGGCAGTGCGATTGCCATCGGTGGGTCAGGAATCGCCCAGCCGGCCAGTTCGCATGCCACCTCGGCGGCGGTCTGGTAACGATTGGCCGGATCTTGCGCTGTCATTCGCCGCAATACAGCCATCAAACGCGAATAGTCCGTCGGGTCAGACGGCGACGGGTCGGCATCAACTATCCCGACGCAAGGGACGGGGGGGCGACCGGCCAACGCCAAGTAGAATGTTGCCCCAAGCGAATAGACATCGGCCCGCGCATCCACGGCGTGGCTGTCCAGCGCCTGCTCTGGAGCGACATAGGCCAAGTTCCCGATGGTGGCACCTCGGGTCAGGTCAATGTCGCCATCGTCAAACCGGGCGAGTCCCAGGTCGAGTACCTTGACAACCCCTGACCGGTCGATCATGAGGTTGCTCGGTTTAATATCCCGGTGGATCAACCCTGCCTCGTGGGCATGCTGCACTCCCATCGCCGCCTGCCGCAGGAAGTCGGCAGCCTTCAGAGGGGGGAGTGGACCCTCGGTGAGAATCAACTCTTTCAGACTCTGCCCATCGATGTATTCCATCACCAGGTAGTGCAACCCGTCCGCGCAGCCGACATCCAGGGCGTGGACCACGTTTGGATGGTTAAGGGCAGCGGCAGCGCGGGCCTCCCGCAGGAAGCGTTCGAGGGCCACCTCGTCGCGCGCCCGCCGGCCCTGGAGTATTTTCACCGCCACCCGTCGGCGCATGTCCCGGTGTTCACAGAGGTAGACCACCCCCATGCTCCCGTTGCCGATACGCGACAGCACCTTGTACGGCCCAACGAAGAACGGGCGAGACTTGCCGGCCAGGAGCAGTCCCACCTGGAAAGGGGTGAGCCGCCCATCCATGACTAACCAGTTGGCCACCCGATCCGGGGGGCTTGGGTCTGCCGCCGACCGGAAGCGGTAACTATCGAGATCTTTCTCTTGGAGAAGTCCGCTTTTCTCGACAACGGCCAGGAAATCGTCTGCATTTACTGGGGGAGGCATACGGCTCTCGGGGGCTCAGGGCGAGCTGTCTGAAACCCATACGTGAAAAGATAGCTCGTCCCGGGACTGATGCGCGAATAATCGATGGAGAGTTTGCTCCCACGCGATTGTTTCTGCACCACGCGAATTGTGAGGTGGGCTACGTTCCGCGATTGATTGAATAGCGATCTTAATGATCCCCGCGAAATCAACGATACTCCGCGCGGGGGAGGAATGAGACATTTGTCAGGGCAGGTTGTTTTCAGTGTAGTCATCACGCTCCGCACGATGTCAGCGATCTCAAGTGCAGAAAACGC
>DASZJS010000913.1:0-3341 GCA_035947935.1 Gemmata sp.
TGGATAACCTTTTGGCCACCGATTTCGCCGCACAGACCGATCATGTGGCGCTCCTGGAATTGGAAGGCATGTTGCGCGGGCTGCGAACCGAGTTTGACCTTTCGGAACCCACGCTGGCCAGGGTGAAAGAAGCCCAGGCGCAAACCACCACCCGGGCGGTTCTGAACGAGATTGCGAGCCGACCAAGTCCATCGTGGGCAACCCGATCCGAAGTGGCCAAACTTCCATTGCGAGGTCGTCGGTGGATTGTTGCGATGGCTGGGTTGATCGCGGTTGCAGCAGCGCTGGTTATCGGACTCTGGCTTGGTAGTCGGCCCACCGAATCGCCGATACCTGAGACAAACGAAAATCTCGCGGTTGCCGGTCCCGAGATCGCTCGGCTTACCAGTTCGTTGGGGTCGGTCGAACTGCTGACCCCGCAGGGCGAAGTGTTTGCTGCTGCGGAAGGGCGGGAAGTGCCTTCGGGGCATTCGCTCCGAACGGTCGGGGAAGACAGCGGCGCGCGTGTGGAGATGCCCGATCACACAACCGTGGATATTGCGCCGGATTCCATTGTGCGATTCGTTGCGATGGGGGGAAACGCGACCACCACCAAGCCCCGGCTGTTTCTTGCAGCGGGGCAACTGACTGCTGCCGTGCCGGCAGGCGTCACCGACCGCCAACTTGTTGTGGGAACCGGAGTGGCGGAGGTATTCGCACGCAAAGGGACGTTCGTTGTCTCCTCGGCCGGTCCCGAATCGACCCGTGTAGACATCAAACAAGGCAACGTCGATGTGGTGCGGATGGATGCCCGAACCCGAATCCCTGTCACCAGTGGGTCGGCCATCGTTCAGTCCGGCTTCGAGAAAGTTCTGATCGAGCCAACTGCACGAATCGACCGCAAGCCAGCCCGCAGTCTGGCATTCCCCAATGCGCGCGAGGCGGTGTTCTCTCACGATGGCAATGATGTCTGGGTGGCATCGCCGCGACAGTTGACCCGATGGACGCGCGATGGGGGCACGGCAGACGTTCCCTTCCCGCCGCGCAAGGGCGGGAGCTACGGTCCAGCCGTGTTCTTCACGCGGGACAAAACCACCCTCGTTACCTCCATCATCAACAACATCTCGACCACCAAGGATGAGAAGGTTCTACTCCGCGCTGCACCCGGCGGCGAAGAACGCACTGAACTGAACATCAAACTATCCGAGGCACGATTCTGGACCGTCGCTCCCGCTGCGACATGGTTTGCGACTGTGGATGGCAAGCCGAATCCGAAGCGGCTCCGGGTGTTCGATGGAACCACGGGGGCCGAGCGTTTCGTCCGCGAGTTCGAGGAAGTGGTTGGCTGCGTGGCTTCATCGCCCGATGGGCAGGTGCTGGCAGCGTATTTGTCGGACCTTGGCCGCGGTGCCACGAAAGTGATCCTGCTCGACCCGGCAACCGGCGAACGCTTTGGAACGCTGCCAACCCAGAAGAAGGGATCTGCGGCTCTGGTGTTTTCCGCCGATGGGCAGCACCTCGCGGTTGGTTTCAATGGGCTCGTGCAGGTTTGGAATGCCAAGACGCGGGAACTCGATAAGTCCATCACTGGGTTTGAACGAGTGGTAACGTGTCTGGCGTTCAGCCCGAATGGCAAGGTTCTGGCAGCCGGAACGCAGGATGGCCAGGTCTGGCTCTGGTCTGTGGCAACGGGCAAGGCCGTGCAACTGATCGATGTCGGTAGCCGGGGCGTGCGGTGCATCGGGTTTAGTCCAAACGGCAAGCGTCTGGTCACGGTTGCGAACAACGCTCCGGTCGGGTTGTGGGATGTGATCGGGAGTTCGACCGAATCCGCAGATGTGCAGTAAACGCAGACGCAGATCATTTATCAGCAGATTTAAAAACAGAAGAGGTTTATCCGTAGATTTCACAGATTACACAGATTATAAAACAAAAGACAAATCTGATTTCTGTCTTTTAATCTGCGTCCTCTGCGAAATCTGCGGATAAACCTCTTCTGTTTTTAAATCTGCTGATAAATACTGTCTTCTAGCTTCTTGAAATCTGCTGATCATCATTGGTTGCCATTATAGCCGCACGGCCTCGGCAACCGGACACGAAGCCAATTTCACATCGGCCTTAAACAAACACCCGGCGTTTGGGCATTTGGCCAGCATCTCGGCAGGCATCCCCTCGATTGCGGTGGTGAGGATGAGCTGGGTTCCATCCGCCAAGGGACACGTCACCCGCGGCGAACCGGGCGTCAGCCACTCCTCGATTGTCTCACCCGTGGACAAGTTGAAGCGGATGGCTTTCCCCGCCTTGGCAAACTCCGGGTTGTAAAAGGCGATAATGACAGTTCCATCGCCGCAGTCGCACATCCCATCCGGGAAACCGATTTGATTCGCGAGATCGAGAGCAACGCCATCCGGCGTAACGGTTCTAGCAGCTACATCGAGCCGGTAGCGGACAACTTTTCGCGTTGGGGTGTCGATATCGAACAGGATCAGCCCGCGTTCATCGGTGTAGAACACCTTGCCGTTGGAACAGAGTTGCTTATCCGCCAGCAGTGACACCCGATTGTCATCCACGGTATAGAGATAGAGATTGGCAATCTGTTCTTTGAACAGCGTGTCCTTGGTGCCAAACACAACTGCCTTGCCGCCCGGCACAATTTCGGCATCGTTGATGATCGTGCGCGGATTATCGTCGGGAATACGGGCAAGTGGTTCGGACCACTCGCCCTTTGCGAGATTGCAAACGCGCAGTTCCTTTTCGACACCAACCAAGGCGCGATCTCCACCCTTCAGGGGATGAATAAACCCAGGCCGTCCCGGACACGGCATGGAGAAGTCGTCTCTGCCCCCTTCGATCTGATGCGCGAAGATCGTTCCGGACTTGGCACTGGCACTATTCTGGATATTCACCCAGACAAGGACTTTGAATCCCGCAACGGTCATCAACCTCGGTCCCTCCGGAAGATATCCCCGTTCCTCGGTTCTCAATTCAAGATACACGGCTGCTTCTCGACTTCGCATTGTGGTTCTCCCGGTCGCGGTTCCTACGTTACCTTTATTAATATTGCCGCAGCGAATGGGAGTGGGTCATGTTGTCGGGGAAGTCGGCTCTCGTGACGGGTAGCAGTCAGGGTATTGGGCTCGGTGTTGCCCAGGCCTTTGCTGCCAGCGGCGCTAAGGTGGTGGTCACATCTGAAAAGCCCCTGACGAACTGCCCGGAGGTGCAGCGGCTCCTCAGCGATTACGAACACACCCGGTATCTGCAAGCGGACCTCCTCCGCGATGGCGAGCCCGAGCGGTTGGTAGCCGAGGCGTGGGCCGCGTTTGGCGGACTCGATGTGCTGGTGAACAACGTCGGGACGTACA
>DASZJS010000914.1:0-1748 GCA_035947935.1 Gemmata sp.
ACCGTTCTATGGTTACAACCGGCCCGGTGCGAAACTCTCTCAGGCGGTGATCTGGAATTGGTGGCGCCAGGGCATGATGGGAGGCACCAAGGCGCACTACGACGGCATCGTCGCCTTCTCCCAGACCGACTTCACCGAAGATCTGAAGAAGATCAATGTGCCCGTCCTCGTGATGCATAGCGAAGACGATCAGATCGTTCCGTACGTCGCCGCCGGACCGTTGTCGGCAAAGTTGCTGCGGAATAGCACGTTCAAAAGCTACAAGGGCTTTCCGCACGGTATGCCGACGACCGAGGCCGAAACCATCAATGCCGACCTGCTGGCATTTCTCAAGAAAAGTAAGCAAGTGGCCGCATAGGACTAATCCGGCCTTCACTCTGATGTGAAGGCCGGATGTTCTGACCGGCCAATGCAGCAGGCCTGTTAACCGACACTTATTTCCCGACGTTATCGCGATTGCTCCCCGTTGACGGACACAACCCTGGCCGATACTGCATTCAGACACCCTGATACACCCATCCCAAAAACGACTTGGGACTCTGAAAGCCCTGTCCCCACTCTGCATCATAGGGGGCGGTGGGTTTGGCTGAGATCACCTCTTCCACAGTCCTGCCCTGCTTCTTGAGCCTAGCGACTTTCTCGCGCGCCTCGATTAGCACATCGCGAAACAGCGTTAGGTCGGCTTTCCCCCCGACTGCGCCATGGCCTGGAATCACAACCGTTGTTGCGGTCGCCCTCGCAAGGTTCGCTTCCGCTGCGCGAATCTGACCATCAATGCTGCCTCCGGTCGAGTAGTCGATAAAGGGATATTCGCGATTCCAGAACGTGTCTCCGGTGTGCAGAACATCAGCCTCGGTAAAGTGTATTGAGATGTCCGAATCGGTATGAGCTGGGGCGTAGTGCTTGAGGGCGAGGGTCGAGCCGTTGGAGTGAACCGTGTGCTCGTCCTGAAAAACAGTTGTGGGGATCGCTCCGGCGGGCGCGGCCGGAAACGTGTAAACCCAGCCCTCCACGCGCGTGTCCACCGAAAGACGTTTGCGGGTATTCTCGTGAGCCAAAATGCTTGCGCCTGCCTGGTGCACCCACTCGTTGCCGCCGGTGTGATCGAAGTGCCAGTGCGTGTTGATGAGTTGCTTGATGGGATCCGCATTGATGCCGGCGAGAGCCGCCGTAACGTTCGGCCGCGCGGAGACGACTTCGGCATCGACGAGAAGCTTTCCGTCCGGACCAGTAAGAACGGCGATGTTTCCACCGGGGCCAAGCAGGACGCTGATATTGCGCCGAAGCGATTGCACCGTGACCTTGGCTGTGGCAGATTCCTTTAGAGCGATTTCTACCAGGCCTTTCTGCGCAAAGAGTCGGGGTGGAGCGAGACACGCGGCGGCAACCGCGACCCCACTCGAAATCAAAAACTGACGCCGCGAAACTTCGTTGGCTACTCGGGTGCTCATAATTTGCTCCTGTTCCGTGCTTCTGCACTGCCACTGGAGTGTGGTCCGCGTCCCCGCGAAGAGTATAACCGTGGGAGCTGACACGATGGCGGCGAAAACAGGGAGATGCGGAATACCGAGATAAGATTACACATTCGCAGCGAAGGCAAGCAGTCACCAACCGCTATACTCCTTGACCACGGCGAGTTGTCCGCAAGACGGAAGCGGTCCAGAAACGGGCTTCGAGGAAGTTGGCCAGATTGGTAACGGGAAGTCGGCTTGTAGGAACTTTCACGACATAAGTAACGATAAACGCGA
>DASZJS010000915.1:0-3105 GCA_035947935.1 Gemmata sp.
CAGAGTCTTACTGGGCCATGCCGCATCCAGGCTTGGTGAGGCACACATGGAAACGAAGAATTATGCAGCGGCGGCCAAAGCCTATGAGGAATCGCGAACTCAAAGGCGATTCCTGGTTGGCCGCCGACCATCCAGCACGGAATGGCGAAGTGAATTGGGTCGAACATGCTTCGTTTTGGGAGCATGCCTCAGCAACATGAAGAAATACAAAGAGGCGTTAGCCGCGACCGACGAAGCAATCGAACACATTCAAGTTGTTTTGCAGCAGAACGATACCGATTCACGTTCGCGCAAAACTCTGAGCGGTTCCTTGGGAAACAAGGCCATCATTCTTCGAGCTCTGGCGCGACTTGACGATGCGATTGCGGCTACCGAAGAGCGGATGAAGCTATGGCCAACTAATGCCAATGGGCTTTACGACGCAGCGCTCGACCTGGCGCGATCGTACAATTCTCTTTCCGAAAAAGCAGAATCAGATGTTGATTTGAAAAGCCGAGCCGTGAAGTCGGCAATCAATGCGTTACAGCAAGCGATTGGAGCTGGGCTGCCCAACCTCGATCAGGTTCGTACCGAGCCCATATTCGCAAAGATCAGGGAAACAGGTGAGTTCAAGACTCTGCTTAATGGGAACTGACAAGATTTCATATCTCTAATCTCAGACTTTCTCGAATAGCACGCGATTACAGGGTGTATGCCGATGCTCCGTGCATGGCTGAGTTGCGTACTTCTATTCACTCTCTCCCTCACTCTATTCGCTGCCGACTGGCCGCAGTGGCGAGGAGTGGGACGCGATGGGCATGCCCTCGGCACGCAGTTTCCAATGAATTGGCCAGCACAACCACCGAAGCCAAAGTGGACCGCCGATATTGGTCTCGGATACTCGGGGGCTGCCATCGCCCGGGGCAAGGTGTTCATCCACGCGCGGGACGATGACAAGGGGAAGGAGCGGTGTCTGTGCCTCAACGCGACCGATGGCAAACAACTCTGGGAAATCAGCTATGCCTGTACGTTCGGGCCGCCCGATAACACCGCCGGGAAAGGGCCGAACGCCACACCCACGGTGGACCAAGACCGAGTTTACTTTTTCGGTCTCGGCGGAATGCTGACGTGTGCGGATTTTGCGACGGGGAAGATTCTCTGGCAGCACGATTGCAACAAGGAATACTGGGGCGTAGTTCAAACCGCCGATGACGATGATGCGTGGTTCCCACCATGCGGGGCGAGCGCATCGCCACTCGTTGATGGCGAAACGGTGATCGTTCCGGTTGGTGGAAAGAAAGCCGGTGCAATCACCGGCTTCGACCGTACCACCGGCAAGCTCGTTTGGAAAGCCCTGGAGGATCGCAGCAGCTATGCTTCACCGCTCATTTCTTCACCCGGCAGCGTAAAGCAGATTGTTGCGTTCACTGGAACCCGGATGGTTGGGCTCCGGCACCGCGACCGCGAACAGCTCTGGGATTATCCTTTCCCAACCAAATACGAGCAGACGGTCGTCTCGCCAGTGGTCTGGAAAGACCTGGTTATCATCGGTGGCGAGGCAAAACCAACTGTCGCCGTGAAACTGACCCGAGACGGCGACAAGCTCAAAAAAGAAATCGCGTGGACACGTGAAGACCTGCGGATGTATCTCGCAACACCCATCGTCTTCTCTGGCCACTTGCTCGGATTTGACCATCGGATGAGTCGGCTGGTGTGCCTGAAACTCGACACCGGCGAGACGGTGTGGACTTCACCGGGACTCGGCACCAAACATCTCTCTCTTGTGGCGGCTGGAGATGTGCTATTGGCTCTGACCCTGGAAGGAGAGCTACTGGTGATGAAGGCTTCGACAGAGGAATACGTGCGACTGACGAAGTGGAAGGTGAGCGAGCGGGGGACGTATGCGCACCTCGCGGTTGCCGGGAATACGCTCTACGTCAAAGGACCGGAAAAGTTGGTGTGTTACGAGTTGAAGTGACGTATTAGCGAGGGAAAAGACCGGGTGACGTTTCCCGTGAATTGACCCGCGCCAGGGTCGCTTTAACATCGAATGGAGCAATCTGCCCGTTCCGAGCTTGTTCGACAGATTCGGCAATGAGTGCCTTGAGTTCCTCATATTTCTGGTGGAGTAATTGGAGCCCGACACGGACAACCTCTTCTGGCGTGGTGAATTGTCCTCCCGCAAGTTGATCCTTTACAATCTGTTCGAGTTCTGGCGTGAGCGTAATGGTCATTGATATCTCCTTAACACACCATTATTCCTGTCCTTGTCGCGCTGTCAAACCCAGTCGCCCGACTAAACCAACCGCATGATAACCACAACTTACGCCTGCGACCTCGCAGCGGTTCAAGAGGCAGCAGCCCGGATTGCCGGGGCCATCCACCGAACCCCCGTCATGACCTCGGAGACGCTCGACCGTTTGGCCGGCCGCCAGGTCTTCGTCAAGTGCGAGAACCTCCAGAAGACCGGTGCGTTCAAGTTTCGCGGGGCAACGAACGCCATCCGCAAACTCGACCCCGCCATTGCACCCCGCGGCGTTGTGACCCACTCCAGTGGAAATCACGCCCAGGCGCTCGCGCTTGCGGCCCGCGTTCGCGGTATTCCGGCTTATATCGTCATGCCGAAGACAGCGCCAACTGTGAAGAAAGCCGCAGTCGAGGGGTATGGTGGGATCGTGACGTTGTGTGAGCCGACACTTGCGGCCCGTGAGGAGACAGCCGCGGAACTCGTGAAAAAAACAGGAGCAACGCTGATCCCGCCGTTCGAACACCCCGATGTCATCGCCGGGCAAGGAACTGTCGCTCTGGAATTATTGGAGGATGTGCCCGATCTCGATGCCATCATCACTCCGGTTGGCGGCGGTGGGCTGCTCTCGGGGTGTTGCATTGCCGCACGGGGCATCAAGCCATCAATCCGCGTTTTCGGTGGCGAGCCACAGGGCGCGGATGATGCCGCTCGATCCAAGGCAGCCCACAAGTGGATTCCTCAGTCCGCTCCGAACACAATCGCCGATGGTTTGCTTACCAGCCTCGGCCAGATGACGTGGCCGATCATCCGCGATCTCGTGGAAGCGGTCGTCACAGTAACGGACGATCAGATTCGCACAGCGATGCGGTTCGTCTGGG
>DASZJS010000916.1:0-4686 GCA_035947935.1 Gemmata sp.
CGAGCGGGCCAAGAACGTAAAACGGGGCATCGTGGCAGAATTCCCGTTCCTTCTCGATGTTCATCTTCACAAGGTGCATGGGAATGTGTCCCGGCCCTTCGATCATCACCTGACAACCGTATTCCCATGCCTTGAGTGTGAGTTCGCCCAGCGTCTTGAGTTCCGCAAACTGGGCGCGATCGTTGGCATCGGCAATGCTCCCTGGCCGCAGGCCATCGCCGAGGCTGAACGTCACATCGTAAGCGCGCATGATCTCACAGAGTTCGCCGAAGTGCGTGTACCACGGGTTCTGTCGGTGGTGAGCGACCATCCAGGCTGCCATCAGCGCTCCACCGCGGCTGACGATTCCTGTGATGCGGTCGCTGGTGAGCGCGACGTACTCCAACAGCACACCAGCATGGATGGTCATGTAGTCCACCCCTTGCTTTGCCTGGTGTTCCACCATGTCCAGCAGCATGCCGGGGGTGATGTCCCGTGGATCCTTCACTTGCTGGATGATCTGATACGCCGGGACTGTGCCGATAGGCACAGGTGAAGCATCGATAATTGCTTGGCGGATGCCATCGATGTTCCCGCCGGTGGAGAGATCCATAACCGTATCCGACCCGAGTTGGACGGCCGTATGGAGCTTCTCAAGTTCATCCTCAACGCGCCCGGTGACCGCCGAATTGCCGATGTTGGCGTTGATTTTGCAAGTGGATGCAACCCCAATGCACATCGGCTGGAGTTTCTTCGTCAGGTGGACTGTGTTGGCCGGGATGACCATCCGTCCACGGGCAACCTCGGAGCGAATCAACTCGCGTTCTAGATTCTCGCGACGAGCAACGAATTCCATCTCGGGTGTGATCGTCCCCGCGCGTGCGGCTTGAAGCTGGGTCATCGGTTGAGGCTCTCAGACATAAGATGGGAGCGGTTGAGGCGCGCCTGGAAGTGAAGGCGTACCTCCAGCGATGTTTTATCCTGCAATCCCTGCCTGTCAATGAGAACGGCCCGGGAGCTTTGAAAACTCCCGGGCCGAGCAGCCGCGTCCCCCACACGGCAGCACTGTCCTGTACTCGATGCACCCAGTCGGGTCAGAACCGGAATCCTGCAGTCAGCAGGACGTTTGCGTTCTGGATATCCCCAGCAAAGGGAGGAGCGATGTTCGTCCAGTCATACCCGTACTGGAGCGCCACGCCACCGAACAGGATGACCGATCCCAATGGAACTTCAAGATTCGCGTGAACCTCGAAGAAAATCCCGTGGGTCACGCCCTGACGACGGAAATAGCCGAAAGGATCAGCGACAGGAACCAGATCCGTGTGAGCCGTGCCCCAACGGCCACCCACATCGCCCCCAATCCGCAGATTCCAATCCTTCTCAGCTCCGGTTGCACCCTGACCCCAGAGCCACCAGTCTCGACCGAGTGCGAAGTTGAAGGTCGTCCGATCGATGTCTCGAACGATGACGTTTGTCAATATGTCTGGCTGGGGAACGATTGCCCCAGTAGTGGAATTCGTTGTATTGGGTTGTCGGACATTCAAGTTTGTTGACGACCACTGGTTGCCGCGGTTGTATTGATAACTCACACCCAGATCCACCACCCACGCCGCATCGTGACTTCGGTCGAAGAAGAGGGTCCGGCCGCCAGCATCTACCATCCAACCAAGTTCGAGCCGGTGAACGAAATCTCCAGCTCCAAATGGGATGGAGACGCCGTTATTCACATATACTTCTTCCCCGATCCGGCCGTCTCGCCCCATGGGACCACAGCACCCTGGGCCATCGCCATACTCTGGACTCGGGTATGATCCCTTGGGAATGCCCAACGACTGAACTTGCGACGGAGGTTGTCCGGTCAATGTTGTAAAAGGAGAAGAATCTTCTCCCGCAACGGGTCGAACCGGTGTGGTAACCCGATCCAGAGCCGTGGAATTCGCTGCCGCCACGGGTCGTCCCGGTGGCATCATCGATCCGGCTGGTGAAAACGGATTCGCTAGTGGCGGCGGGTCCGGCTCATATGGAGCAACGGATGGAATCAGGTCCGTAATTTGCCTCGGGGCGGGGTACGGATTGCTTCCATACTGCTGAGCGGTGGCCGGACCAGCGGTCAACACCACCAGCAAAACTCCAGGAAGGAATCGCTTGGTCGTCATGCGCCCCTCACCCGACCGAGCGCTGATGCGCTTCGGTCGTGAACCGATCCGATCAGACTCTCGTGGTCAATGATCGACCATTTTCACCTCCGACTTTAACGTCTCGACCGGTTGCGCTGAAAGCGATGATTAATGCGGTAAGATACGTGCTGCCGATAACGCAGATTGGTCTCGGTGTGTTGCGGGGGTATAAAAAGCTGGGGGAGAAGGTTTCGTATGAACCCAGAGCGCGAGTGATGGGGTGGACCTTCTCGGGGGCCAACGATGGATGTTGTTGAACTACGCGATCTGGATGCAGCAAAGCGGTATATTGTTGAGGGTCTTCGGCTCCAACGGGCAGTGCAACCATCGGCAGCGACAGTCAGGCCCGCACTGGAATGGGCGATGGAGGTGGTTTCGGGTGGACACCCACTCCCTCCCATTGGTTTCATTGCCGATGTCGGACACGTCGCATTTGGAGCGGATGCCGAACATCGGGTGAAAGAACCTCTTCCGGTGCCCGGCTGGCCACCGGCACTGGCCCGCAGCTATGAGGATCACGTCCTCGGTAAACTTTACGTCGATTGGATGTTCGAGCGGGCGAGTGATGCCCTTCGCAAGTACACCGGGAAGGACCGAACGAAGGGCTTGAGCTACGTCCTGAATCAGATTCGCGAACGGGCCGGAATGGGGGGTGTCATGCTCCCCCCCGCCGTACTCCGGAATCTGCTCACATCAAACCCGGACGATGTTCTTTCCATCGGCTGGGATGGCTTGATGCGGGATGGCCCATCCGATTTACAAGTCCGTCAATACGAAGAGCTAGCCGCCACAGGGCGGCGAATGACCGACGTTCTCGTGAAGGAGGATATCGATGCCCTGGAGGATCGCTCGGCTCTCGGGGATATGGGGCAATATGTGGCCCTCAGGCAGATCCGCCAGACAACCTCTCGAATCGAGTCTCGACTCCCGACTCGTCCCGTAAAGCCGCTGACCGGCCGAAAAGAGGTTCCGACACGGGTTCTCGATGAAGACCAGTACCCCGTGGGCGGTTATACCTCCATCTCCTCCAAGGGGTCGATCGAGAGCCTGCTCCATTCCCAACTCGCCTATATGGAGACGGAAACACCGGACCTGTTCGACATGAAATTCGTCCGCGATGAATTGTTCTACTACTCTCGGGACGAAAACCAGTTTCTCCGTCGTCGTCGGGCGTTTGTATTTGTGTTGTTCCCGGATCTGATTGCGGCACGTTTCAAAGATCCCGAATTGCCGCATCAACGGATTGTCATGATCCAATCGGCAATTCTGGCTCTGGTTCATCGCCTGGCCGACTGGTTGAGTACTGATGCGATTCGGTTTGAGGTGTTGTTCGTTCAGGATGGCGAGAAAAAGCCACTTACCGAAGAAGCCACACTCATGCAGTTGCTCCTCCGGGAACCGATCGAACGTGGGGATGGTTTGGTAACCTGGGTTCCCGATCGGGCTGGCGTGGTTGCTCACCTGAATCACCTCGCCCGGCTCTCGCAAGTTCATTGCCTGCTCGCCACGACCGAACCATTGGAACTCGAAATGGACAACGTGGCGATTACCGAAATCGTTGTCGACGGTGCGCTGCCTCAGATCGGAGATGGAGATGGGATTGTGGCTGCTTTGGAGGGTGAGGACGCCTTCGATGTGTGGCAGGAAACCGTTCTACGAATATTGCAACTGTGGGTGTGACACTCCACTCGGGCTAACTCAGAAGAGGCTTGCGTGGTACAATGTTCATAAAAGGAGCCTCCCATGCCCCTTCTCACCGATATCTTCCGAGAGTGCCACCGCCTTCGGAAGCACCTCCGCGACCTCCAAACGGAAATTGACCGCGGACCGCGGATTCTTAAAGCCAGACAGGAGACACTCGAAGCCGAGCGACAAGAACACAAGGACCACCACGAAGCCATCAAGAAACTCAAACTCAAGCAGCGGGACGATGAGGGAACGCTGAAGCAGACCGACACCCGGCTGGCCAAACTGGAGGATCAACTGACCGGCATCAGCAACCAAAAGGAGTACGAAGCCAAGCAGTCCGAGATAGCCCAGGCCAGAGCAAAAAAGGGATTACTGGAAGATGCAATCCTCGCCACAATGACCGAGATCGAAGATAAGACCGTGACGATTCCCGCTGTGGAAAAGAAGTGGAATGATGCTCAGACTGACTTCACCGACTTCCAAACGGAAGCGACGGAACGACTGGAACGACTGAAAGCGGATCAGGAAGCCACCAATGCTGCACTGGCCAAGGCCGAGGTGGGAATTCCGGAAGAGGTTCGCTCTCGCTATGATTCTCTCGTTAAAGTTCACGGTCCCGATGCGTTCGCAGGCGTAAAGGATCGCGTGTGCCAGGGTTGTCGGAGGAAAATAACCGAACAAAGACAGGTCGAGGTTCGCGATGGGTTGTTCCTCCTCTGTTCGACCTGCGGCAAGATGTTCTATCCCTCGGATTGAAAGACATTCGATCGGCGACCGGAGTGCAATCCCCACATTTCAGACGCCCAACGGCTTCCGATGCTTTCACCCAAGGACAAACTCG
>DASZJS010000917.1:0-7420 GCA_035947935.1 Gemmata sp.
GACAAGACGAATGGCCGCATCTACCGCATCGAGTACCAGGGCGGTCCCAAATACCCGACGTTCGATCTTCGCAAGAAGACAACAGCCGAACTCGCGGAATTGATGAAGCATCCAAACGTGTGGTGGCGGCGAGAAGCCCGGCAGTTGATCGCGGACCGGGGCGACAACAGCGTTCATCCCAAACTGCGGCAGTGGCTCCTCAACGAAAAGGGGCAACTTGCACTCGAATCGCTCTGGACGCTGTATTCGTCCGGTGGCTGGATGGAACGCGATTTCGATTACGTGGGCTCACACGAGAACGAGTATGTGCGGGCCTGGGCCATTCGATTCCTCATCGACGATGGAGTCGTGCCAGAACAAACACTTTCTGAACTTACCCGGATGGCTGCACGAGAGCGGAGTCCGGTTGTATTGGCTCAACTCGCCTGTTCGGCAAGACGCTTGGAGCCAACAACCGCAATCGCCCTTGCGGACACGTTACTGGAAAACCCGGTGAGCGCGAACGACGCACAACTCCCACTCTTGATGTGGTGGGCGATGGAGTCGGCGAACTCTCGCGATATCACGGATACGGTTCGATTCCGATTCCCTCAAAACCCGAAGCTCCAGAGCTTTTTCGTTGAAAGAACGGCCAGGCGGTTCATGTCGGGTAATATCACGCGAGGGTTGCAGCGGATTGGCGATCTCTACAACCTGGCAACCGGTCCTGGTGCTGACATGACACCGTTCCTGCGCGGGGTTGCAACTGCTCTACAAGCACATCCGCTCGATGAGATACCGCCCGCACTCCGTGGGCCGCTGGCTGAACTGCGGAAAGCAAAGCCCAGAGATCTGCTGTTACTTGAGGTACTGGTTCGGATGAACGATGACGCTGGCCGCACGACTCTCCGCGAGATCGTGGCCGATGTGAAGGTCGCCGATGCCGAGCGGGTGAAGGCAGCGGATTTACTCCGGCAAGTCCGCGATCCCAAAGCCAAGGAGCTTTTCCTCGCGGAACTCGCCAACGGAAAAACCGATGCCGTTCGGATTGGTGTCGTCGCCGGTCTGGAAGCGTTCGATGATCCGAAGATCGGCGGAACAATTCTCGCAGATTATCCCGGTTACTCCGCGGCCGTGAAAAGGCGCGCGATTCAACTGCTGATTTCGCGTGCCATGTGGGCCTTACCGCTGTTCCAGGCGGTCGATGCCGGGAAGTTCCCCAAGACCGATATCACCATCGACCACGCACGCGCTGCTGTGGGGCTTGGCGATAAGGAAGTGACAACCCTCGTCGAGAAACACTTCGGCAAACTGGCCCCGGCCACGGCCGGGGAGAAGCAAGCCCGCATTGCGTGGTTGAATGTAGCCCTGAGCCGCGAGAAGGGGGCCGATGCGGCGCGCGGTAAGATTCTGTTCACCAAACACTGCGCTGCGTGTCATCAGCTCCACGGCGAGGGCGGCAAGGTTGGCCCCGACCTCACCACCGCCGATCGCAAAAACCGCGGCTACATGCTGGCCCAGATCGTGGACCCGTCCGGATATATCCGTCCGGAATTCGTCGTACAGAACGTATTAACGGTCGATGACCGCAAACTCTCCGGGATTGCCACTGAGACCGGGGAGTCCATCACTCTTGTGACCGTGGTGAACGATCAGCCGATGAAAACGGTCATCGCGAAGAAGGATATCGCGGACATCAAGCCATCCGCTATTTCACTCATGCCGGAGAAGTTGCTCGATACCCTCACCGATGCCCAGATTGCCGATCTGTTCGCGTACATGGCTTCCGATGCGCCCAAGAAGAACCCGGGCGTTGATCCACAGCCACCACCCAAGAAACTCGATGCCAAGAAGCTCAATGTGTGCCTCGTATCGGGATCGTTCGAGTACAAATCGGATGCCTCACTCGCGGCGTTCCAGAAATATCTCGAAGAGAACTTCCCGATTGTGTGTACGCGGGCATTCGCCAAATCGGAAAAGGAGGTTTCGGGTTTGGAAAACCTCGATCGGTGCGATGTGGCCATCTTCTTCACGCGCCGATTAACAATCGATGGAGAGATGTTGGAATACGTGAAGAAGTTCGTAAAGTCGGGCAAGCCGATCATCGGCCTTCGCACGGCCAGCCACGGATTCCAGAACTGGCTGGGAATGGATAAGGAGGTTTTCGGTGGGGATTACCAAAACCACTACGGGGACAAAACGGTTTGCGAAGTGAAGATTGTTGAGAAACAGAAGGATCATCCTGTCTTGGCGGGCTGTTCAGGGTTCAAATCGAATGGTAGCCTGTATAAGAACCCCAACGTCGCAGCCGATGTCACCGTTCTGATGACAGGGTCGATCCCCGGTCAGTCGGAGCCGGTAGCATGGACGCGGGAAAAAGATGGTCAGCGGGTGTTCTACACCTCTCTGGGACACCCCGACGACTTCAAGGATGAAAATTTCACCCGGCTTCTCGTAAATGCCCTGGCCTGGGCAACGAAAACCGATCTGAAGCCGAACAAGTGAGCAATCTCACGGAGTAGAGCGATGACCCGGTGGCTAGCGCTTGGGCTAATCCTGATCAGCGGTGCGGCGGTGCAGGCCCAAACCGCAGATGTGATCGCGGAGATTGTGGGCTTGGAGCGTGCCCTGAGTCCCTTGCGTCCCAATCCACTCGGTGGCGGGCTGGTTCCGTTGGCAATGGCGCAGGTAGCCGCCCAACCTGGACAAGTGCCGCCCGCTGGTGGTCCTGGGCCTCCACTCAACGTAAACCCCATAAATCACCTGCCTTCTGCAAACCGTCGGCCAGTTCGTTCCAGAGTAGTGCCGATTGGTCCCGTCAAACTTGACCAATATGGCGATCCTCTCCCGCCCGGGGCACTGACTCGTTACGGTTCGACCCGTCTGCGACACGGACCCGAACCGCTCGGACTCGGCTTCAGTCACGATGGAAAGATGCTCGGCAGCATTTCCCAGACCGAGGATGGAATCCGGCTCTGGGATCCGGCTACGGG
Source organism: Gemmata sp. (assembly GCA_035947935.1). Taxonomy (GTDB): domain Bacteria; phylum Planctomycetota; class Planctomycetia; order Gemmatales; family Gemmataceae; genus Gemmata. Next base: position 2,973 of record DASZJS010000917.1, read on the forward strand.
AAAAGAGCTTTATCGACTCAATAGCCCTGCCATGCTTGCAGCCTTCGCCCGGGATGGGTCGCTCCTGGTTGTGGATGAGAACCGTTGCAGGGTGTGGATACCCGCGGCAAACCACCTTCGCGATTTACCCGAAAAGACCCTCCCGGAAAACCTACAAGCCATTGCCGTTCATCCGGACTGCCGATCTTTCGCAGCCGGTACCCCTCAAAAAATACTTCAGATCGATCTCCAGACCGGCAAACTCATCCGGGAACTGAAATGCCCCGGTGAGCAAGTTCCTCTGCGTCTCGTTTTTTCCTCAGATGGGAGGTGGCTTGCCGGGTCCGGACAAAAGACCGGAGTCTGGCTGTGGGATCTTCGCACGGGCAAGCGAGTCCGAACCTACCACACAGAGTTCGATTTCCCCGAATATGTCTTCAACTCGGATGGGACTCGGATTGCCATTGCCGCGGAGCAATTGCGAATCTACCCGACCGACTCGGAAGAAGTGATTGAAGACTACAAGGCTCCCGCGGGTGTTTTTCAAAACCCGCGGTTTAGCGGGGATGGCAAGTGGGTGTTCGGGATCACACCCGAAGGGAATTTCTTCCAGATCAATGCCAACACCGGGGAGGCGAAGGATCTCGGGAATTCTCCCGATGTCACACTTCGCCCACCAATGGCAATCGCTCCCGAAGGGGCATTTGCCGCAGCGACCGATCAGAGCGGCGCGATCAGAATCTGGGATCCCAAAACGGGAAAAGGGCCGGAGGTGGATCGCCTGCCGATTCTCTCCGACCCAGGTTTCTCGGCTGACGGCAAAACATTGTGGTGCCTGGCGGCCGATGGACGGGTTCATGCGTTTGAGGCTGCAACCGGCAAGCGAATCAAGGTCATCGACTTGCCGGTGGATGAGGATACGCCGGTGTCGTGGGAGCCAGCCGCCCGACGAGCGATTGCGATTAACGGGGGGGACGAACTCGAACTCCAGGTGATCGATGTGGATACCAATCGCGTTATCAACAAGATCAACGTCCCGACCAATGGGGTAATCCCCCTGGTGGCCTTTTGTGCCACGGATCGTTCTCGTGCCGCAGTGTTTGGTCTGGGCACGGTCGCCGTGATTAACGTGACTACGGGGAAGCTGATCCGGAGTTTGAGCGTTGGCAAAGCCGAGGAGATGCAAACGTGCCGCGGAGCAATCTCCCCGGATGGGCGGCTTGTGGCGGTCAGCACCCGTCCTCTCTCACTCTGGGAAGTATCCACCGGGAAAAAGCGATTTGACCTCGATGCCGTGCTGAACGCCGCCGGGGCAATTTTCTCGCCGGATGGCTACTATCTCGCGGGGTGGGATGCCATTGGGAACATCGTGGTGTTCGATGTTCGGCTGGGGACAATTGTTCGCCGAATCCAGACGATGGGAGCAGATAACGCGGGGATGGCGGTTGCATTCAGCGCGGATACAAAGTGGCTCGCGGCGGGGGATCAGGACGGTGGGGTTACCGTCTGGGATCTGGCGACGGGTGATGTGGTGGGAACCTTCGACCGACACGATGGGTTCGTGACGGGACTGGCGTTTTCCCCGGATGGAACCAAACTCGCTTCCACGGCTCAGGACGGCACAGTGCTTGTCTGGGAGGTGACTGGCAAGCGGCCCGGGAAGATGTCCGATATCGAAGTTGGGGGACTCGATGAAGCGTTCCGCCTGCTCGCTTCATCCGAGGCATCCCATGCACAGCGGGGCATGGAGTTTCTCTACCGCCGACCGATGGAAACCATCAAACTCTGCAGTGAACGAATTGCCGTTCCGACCGCCATCCCGGCCGACAAGGTTGCGAAAGTGATCGCGGACCTGGATAGCGACGATTTCCCTGTTCGACAAGTAGCAGTGAAAGAGTTGGAAGCCTTCGGCGGGGAGGTGGTCCCCGCTCTTCGGACTGTGGCTGAGAAATCGAGTAACCCGGAGGCCCGGAAACTGGCGAGTGAGGTCATCGCTCGATATGAGGCAGCCGCTCTCAAGAACGATGACCTACGGTTCTTCCGTGCTGTGGAGTTACTTGAGAACATCGGTACCCCGGACGCCAGGACTTTGCTGGCGAAGTGGGCCGCGGGACCGAGCGGTCACCGCATGACCAACGAGGCCACTGCCGCCATCGTGCGGCTGAAGTCGCGGGAGAAGTGAAAACATTGGAGAGTGGAGAGCGGAGAGTGACAACCAAAGACACTCCGTCTTCCACTCTCCACTATCAACTGCAATACATATCGGAGCCTCTCCTTGAAAGCGAACGCCTTCATCCATGTCGCTGCGGTGACCATCCTTGGTTTTCTCGCTTCTCCGATGCACGCTGCGGAACCGGCCGATGTCGCTGACCTGTTTCCACCCGGCACACTAGCCTATGCCGAATTGACCAACCCGGCCGAACTCGCTCCACAACTTGCTGCAGTATTCAAGGGGACAGTGCTGGAAGACAGCATTCCGTTCATTCACAAACGCAAAGACGCCGCAACGACGTTGACGGAACTTCAGGGTAAGCGGGAACTTGCTGGCCTTGGATTGCTTGCTTCCCCCGAGATGATGGCCGAGTTCAAAAAACTCCGCGGCGTCGCGGTCGGATTGGTCGGTTTCTCCACAAGTGGTGAGCCGGAAGTCGCGCTCGTCGTCTTGACTGGAGATAGCCCCGCTGCCGGGCTCGCTGCAAGGGCATTTCTCACGATGACCGCCACACTTCGCAAGGTTGGGGAAGTGTCGAAGGTGCCGGTGTTTCAATACCGCGTTCCAAACATCAACTACGATATGAACGGAGTACCGACGGTGGCGAACGACAAGCCACCGGTGGAGAGTTCGCACGACCTCACGTTTGCGTATACGCCCGGACTGTTTGTTGTCGGCTCAAGCAAACTTGCCGTCAGCCACTCGATCAAGCGATTCCTGGGTGAAGAGAAGGGGGGGCTTGCCACGACGCTACCGTTCAAGGAAGCCGCAGCCATCCACCGTCAAACGGGGGTGTTCTACTTCGTCAACTTCCCCGAGTTGGCTGCGAAATTCGATAGCGCGAACAAGTCGAGGGGCGGAATGCTTGAGCCAGATGCTTACGCCTGGTTCAAAATGATGGCTAACGCCAAGGCCATCACATCCATTGCTGGGAATATTCGCTTCCGGGATGGTGGAGTATCTGCAACTTTCGCGGCATCATTCGACCCGAAACAGAAAAGTCCCCTGATGGAGTTTTTATCCGGTTCCGGAGTGAATGTTGAACTCCTCCATCATGCACGCCGCCCGGCCACAATGGCTTTTTGCGTGACTATGCCCGAGAAGAACCGGGCCACGACCGTGATTGGTTTGCTCGATGCTATTGCGAAAGCGAATGGAGAACTCGGCCGGCTTCCGAGCGATCGAGTCAAGGAATTGGAAGAGAAGTACAAGGGGTCGGTGACCGATGGACTGCTCGGAAAGACCCGAGCCATTACCGTGGTCGTGCCTACCAAACAGGAGTTGCCGAAAGGTACGAAGCCCTTTCCATTGCTGATCCTCCACTCCGATGATGCCGCGACTGCAACCGCCTGGGAAGAATTCTTGCCGAAGTTAATAGCAGACGTGTCGGGAGCAGCCACTTTGCCGCAAGTTTCAACGGAAACAATCGGTGGGATGAAGGTGTTCTCGCTTCCTGGAAATGGATTGCCGTGGAATGGGCCGATCCATTATGCCCGAAATGGAACGGCGGTGGCCATTGGGCTCGACCGGAAGTTGGTTGCAGCAGCAGCGACTCCCGACCCATCCGCGGCAATAACCGGTGGCGACAAGTCTGTGCTGCCTCCAACCGGCGATCCCGTGGTGTTATTCGGGGCAGTCGCTATGGGAGACGCGATTGCAGGATTGCTTGAGAAGTCGCGCCCCGAAGGCGCGGTGGTGCCCGTGCAGGTGGAGGATGTGCCGTTGCCGCCAGGCGTTGGCAACCCCGTTCCCGAAAACCTGATGGAGGATTTGAAAAAGGCCCGCAAAGAGTTCTTCACAGCGATTGGGACACTCTCTCCCGCAACCATCCTCGTTCGGCGCAGTGGGAACGAATTGCGGGTCGAGGTGTTTCAGCCAAAGGTTCAAGCGGGCGGACTCAAGTCGGTGATTGATTCCGGTGCCAACTGGCTCGACAAGTGGGGCGGCTTGATTGGTAGTCAAAACCCGTTTGGGATGGACGGCCGCAATATCTACGGGAAGTGGTGAATCGGAAGCGAAACCCGTCGCAAAAGGAAGCAATGGAGGCGTTGCTTGCTATTCATTACTTTGAGCAATCAGGCTCGCGATTGTCTTCTTTATTTTCTCCCGCGAAAAGATTTCTTTCAGGCGTGTGGTGAACTCTTCGGGGCTCGCAACGTTGATTAGGTTCGGGTCACCGAACACTTGCATCACGACAGGATAAAGATCAATTCCGTGATAAACAACCAAAAGTTCGGTCGAATAGCCTAATGGGGTG
>DASZJS010000918.1:0-2999 GCA_035947935.1 Gemmata sp.
GGGGTACCGAGCAGAACCGGGTTGATCCCTGGTATTTTCAAGTCGACAGTGTGCCAACCACTCTGATTTGCGATACCATCCACAACTTAAACGTCAAGGGAGAAACCTGGCAGGCGAACGTAACCAACATTCTCAACGGTCCAACGGAAGGCTTGTTCAAGGGCAACACTCTGATCGACTAAAAGGCAGCCGCGATAATCTTCAGCGACATCTTGTTCCACGGCGCCCATGCGAGCGACGCCAACCGGGCGATCTGGGCACTGTTCACGCCGAGCGCTAAGAACAGAAATATTTCAACTCTGATGCGCCCTGGCTCTCTACAACGCCGCCCTCGCGCTACTACAAAACTGCCCAAGAGCTTTTTCAACAACTACGTGATATACACCCGATTCCCGGGACGCAGTCCTGCCACAAGTGTGGTCTTCCCCAGGAATTCATCGGATACAATCCGGGTGCCTGAGCCGGGGACACTGCTCGTGTTTGGATCCGGCCTCGTGGCGTTGGCTGGGGTCCGTCGTAAGAAACGGGCTCGTTCGTAATTGCCAATCCGGACTATCCCTTGAGCGCTGTCTCCCGGCAGCCGGGCTCGGGACACACATACCTCAGCACATTCCTTTGCCGGTCGAGACTCGAGATAAACATGGGCCGGCCGTGCTTGTCGCAACACGGCTGGTCATTCGAGACAATGGGCGGCTCATCCCTGACTGGAGTGACGTAGCCCAGCGATTCACTGAAACAACGCCGACAAAACTTATCCGTGCAGCGGAAAAACTCAACCGAATAATTGACGCTGAATGGAGCCAGCAGGAACTCCATGGTTCGATAGTGCTTGTCGCACAACGGCAGGATGTCGGTCCTCACGGGGGGATTCTAGCATCGCCAGCAAAACAAAACCGGCAACCGAAGCTACCGGTGTGAGTTGCATGTGTGGTGCCGGGTGTTTGACCCGGTGGCCACCCGCAGGGCGGCTAGTTGCTGTCATCCCGCCGCTTCAGCGTAGGCTTATCATCGTCGCTCGTCGTTGTTCCATTGCCGGTTGTGTCAGTCCCCGAAGTCCGTCGCAGACTGGGCTTGTTGCCGTCCTTGTTATCGATCACCTTCCGCCGGTTTTCGAGCGATGCCAGCCGCGATTTGACGTCGTCGAATTCTGACGTAGTCACGGTGTACTCGAGCCGAGCTGGAAGGATATGCTCAATCTCTTCCTGGGACTTGGCGATCCGGTCGGGCGTCTGGGGATGGGAGGCAAAAGCCTTGGAGAGCGTTCCCGGCTTTTGCTTTTCCATGGCCTGCAGTTTCTCGAAGAAGGAAACGAACGATTGCGGGTCGTATCCCGCCTTGTACATATATTGCAGGCCCAGGTAATCGGCCTCCGCCTCGAACGAGCGCTGGAAGCTTAGGAAAGTCAGAGGTAAAGCCAAACCGGCGGCCTCATAGGCGGCGTATCCAATCCCCCCGCCGACGAATATCAACGGGATCGTGGCGAAGTTCGCATACTGCGACCGGGTCAATTGCCGGGTGGCATGACGGGCGCACACATGAGCGATTTCGTGAGCCATGACGCCGGCTAGTTCCGCCTCTCCGTCCGCCGCCAGGATCGTTGCCGAGTCAACATAGACAAATCCTCCCGGAAGTGACATGGCATTGACCACGTCAGAGTCAATGATCTTGAAGGTGAAAGGAACCTGCGCATCCGAATTTCGGACCAGGTTCTGTCCCAGCCGATTCACATACTCCGTGACTACCGGGTCGGTCACGAACTTCGAACTGGAGTCGACCATCTGGGAATACTGTTTCCCCATCTTGATGTCGCTTTCGATGGAGTACCAGTTGCCCACGCCGCGTGTGCCAATCTTCCGATTGCCGATGGCGTCCACGTCGTTCTTGCCACCGTCATGCTTGACCTTATCCGGATCTGCGGCTTGAACTGGAGTGCTCTGGGTAGCAGAGCCGTTCGTACCGCTTTGCGGCGCAGTCCCGGAAACTCCAGGATCGCCGTTAGGGACTGGGGCATTAGTGGGAACGCCGCCAGGAGTTGGCTGGCTGCCGGGAGTACCCATCTGCCCGAACACCGCGGGGGTTAGACTACTGAAGGTGAACAACGCAGCCGTTAACAGCGATAATCGGAACTTCATAGCCAAACTCCGTTTTCCCGCCCGAGCGGGCCCATGATTCAATTATACCCCTCGACGCAACCGGTGTTTCGCACATTTCCCTATAGGGTTCGACGCAGAATCTGCTGGGAAGGTTATCCGGGGAGCCGGGCTGGCCACTTCCATTGCGGCACCGGAAAACGCCCGATTCACCCGATTCCCCGATAAGGGCAAAATCTTGTCAAGCCCCTTTTCGTCCCCAATCCTTTCAACTCCCTCATTACAAACAGAAAATAAAGTTGAAAAGCATGTGCGTGTTCCCCCGATCCGGCGCATGGATCGGGAGACCTGGAGGTGGAAGACGCACAAGATCCGCATCCGTGGCGGAGAGCCGTCAAAGCTGCGGCTGTCCACGCCGTACTACCTGCAAAAGCAAGATATCGATCGATTCCTGGAGACGTTCGACGTGTACAAGCGCGAGAAAAGTGCAGCGTAAGCGCTGCAGTCACCTGGATACGACGAAAGGCATAAACCACAAAGGACACGAAGGGCCACAAAGGAATGCGGGTTTTCTTTTGTGGCCCTTCGTGTCCTTTGTGGTTAGTGATTTTCTCGGGCAGAAGCTCAATCGTAATACTCCAACCCCAAATGGGTGATCAGTTCCTCGCCGCGCAGATGCCGCAGCGTGTTCTTCAACTTCATCAACTGAATAAATAGATCATGCTCAGGATAGAGTCCCGGCGCAGTCATCGGAGACTTGAAATAAAAACTCAACCACTCCTGAATGCCAAGCCCGCGCAATTCTGCGCTGCGCTGCGCCAAGTCCATGAACAAAACCAGGTCAAGCACAATGGGCGCAGCCAAAATCGAATCCCGGCAAAGAAAATCCACCTTGATCTGCATGGGGTA
>DASZJS010000919.1:0-6905 GCA_035947935.1 Gemmata sp.
GTGAAGGTTGAAATAGGCTTTACCAAGGTCCTCCCCCTTCACCATTTTCTGCCCCTGTGGAACGCTTCCTTGAATTGCAGCAACCAGCGGACCCGGAGCGAAGGCGGGGTGATCGAGCTGGATGAAACCATACGTGAGCGAGCCACCAACGAGGACGCACACGACCACAGAAGCGGCGAATGCGCGTGTACGACAGCCTCCCTCACCCGCCGACTTCGCTGCCGGAAATCGGAGCCATCGACGCACCATCTCCAGCCGAAGCAGCCAGTCGGCAAGCATTCCATTTATCGCGGCAACGAGGAACGACACGGCATATACGCCGCCAATGTCGGCGATCTGGATGAACGGAAGGAATGCGTGTTGGGTGTAACCGAGGAAGTACCACCCGAAACCGATCATCTGATAGAGCCCAAGCGGTTTCAAGAATGGGAAACCTGTGGGGAAGTGCATGCGGACGTATTCGAGCGCCACCCATGCCACGGGAACGCTCAACGCCAACGGCACCCCAATCCGATCGAAGCGGCGAATCAGGTCGAGCCCAAGTACCCAGAAAAGCGGCAGCACGAGGCTCAGCCCGGCCCACGCCAAATACATCATCGGGTGGGCAACGCGGATCCAGTTTGTCGCGAGCGCGAAGAACGCGAACCCGCCCACATACGCGGCGAAATATCTTCGTCGTCGCGACACTGGGGCGCGAACGAGAGACAACCACGGAACGAGCGCAATGAAGCCGATCGGCCCGAGGTCGAGCGGAAAAAACGCTGCCCACAGGAGAAGCCCGGACATCACCGCCGGGAGGAATATACGAGGCATGAATGGGAGTCCTTCCAGGGAGTGCCAGCCACACAAGGAACGCAAGATCAAGACAGAAGAGTGTGGCCGCAAAAAAGCACAAAATGCACAAAAAAGAACAAGAGATCAACACGATAAATCAGATTGGATTTTTTATTCTGACTTCATTTTTTACTTTTCCTTTTTTTTGTGCTTTTTTGCGGCCATTCTATACGGCTAATTACAGTTCAAAATCACCACCGAAGCCGGTTGTCCCCGGTCGAGGCGTGTATCCCCAGGGGGCAACACAAGCAACGCATCGGCCGATTGGAACCCGCGGAGGTCTGGGGCTCCCAGCCACGGGAGAGGATGGACCATCCACCCTGCATCGCCGAGCTCCAGTCTCGCGGGGTGATATGTCGGTCGGTCGTTGCTCACGGCAATCCCTTCGGCCACTGGCAGTGACGTTATCCGCGGGCCAGCGTCCATGTGCCCAGTGAGAATTCGTAGGGCTGGATGAACGAACAGCGCGAAGCCAACATACGCGCTCACTGGATTGCCCGGCAGACCGAACACCAGCACGTTGTCCTTAGTTCCAAACAAGAACGGCTTGCCGGGCTTCATCCGTACTTGTCGGACGTGGATTGTAACCCCGAGTTCTTCGAGAACCGAGGGCACAAGGTCGAACTTACCGACCGATACGCCGCCGGCAATCACCAGCACATCTGCCGAGGTCAGCCCTTCGCCAATCATCGCCCGAACCTTCGCGACATCATCGCGGGCGATCCCGAAGTAACGGGGAACAGCCCCGGTTGCTACTGTCTGGGCTACAAGCATCGGTCCATTCGAGTTCCGGATATGACCGGGCTTGAGTGGCTGGCCCGCCTCGACCAGTTCATCGCCGGTTGAAAGGATAGCCACGCGGGGAGCGGGAAACAGCGTTGCGGTGGTCTTGCCAAGTCCTGCGAGCACACCAAGGGCGGCTGGGTTCAGAACAGTCCCAGCGGCAAGCACGACATCACCGGCCCGCATCTCGGTGCCACGGGCAAAGATGTGCTGACCTGGCTTCACTGTGGCATCCGTGATTCGAACCAGTTCGCCAGCAAGTGGCACTGTATGTTCCTGCATGACAACCGCATTTGCGCCCGCCGGGATCGGAGCACCGGTGAAGATCCTTGTGCATTCACCGGGATTGATTGGCCTCATCGGCACCGCCCCGGCAGCGATCTCGGCGACAACCCGGAGTTCAGCGTTGGGTGAAGCACAATCGGCAGCCAGAACCGCATACCCATCGCGGAGCGACTTGGGAAACGGGGGCGAATCGATCTCGGCAAGGACATCCGCGGCCAACACTCGCCCAAGAACCGCAGGCGCAAGCGGGATCATCTCTGGCTTCCGCGGTCGAACGCGAGCCAGCACCTCGGCCAGGGCATCCGCAACTTCGAGCATCGGGACGTTCTCCGGGTGGCACCGGATTGTATACCGACTGCATGAGTGCGATCTACCTCGACTGTGAGGTGGGTAGCGGGACCGACTCCCGGTTGGCTATACTGAGGGTACGCTACCCTCCAAGCAACGAACGAGGCTTCCGTATGGTCAAGGTCATCAACCTAAACGACCAGGACGAAACCGTGAAGCAGTTTTTCGAATCGCTAGTTCCCGACCCCGATGGCGCGATGGTGGAATTGAACGATCGCCGCGTGTTCATCCTCGTCCGCCCCGCGCAACAAATGGATCAAGCTGATGAACCCTGGACCGATGCAAAGAATCACAGGCGGAGTGACCTCGTGGACAGGGAGATTGATGGAACTCTGACAGCTGTCGAGGCTGCCGAGTTAGATAACTTACAACGCCAGATGATTCGTTATGTGGACAGAGTCGCCCCGCTACCGCTCGAAGAGGCTCGTAAGCTCCATCAGCAACTTTTGGAGAAAGCCCGTGCAGCGACATCCACTGGCAACGAACCGGCATGACCCCGCCATTCCTCTACCCATCTGCTCTGCACACCCGTCGCCACGGCCGGCTGGCGACCCAACAGAAGTCGCTGCGGCAATCAAACTGGTTTTAAAGCCCACTTCGGTGTTCCATGACAAGCCAATCGAAGTCGCTGTCGTTTGAGATCGCTATCGTAGATGGGATCAATATTTTCGTTAGAACCGTTCTTATTGCAAAGGGGATCGTTCCGGCTGACAAAGCGGACGACATCGGTTTGCAGGAGGTCATTGACTTGAAATACGAGATCGCGCGAAACCTTGCCATGAAGTGGTCGAAGATGCCAATACACGATGACCCATAAACGATAAATGGGCGATTGTTGTTTCTCCACTATTATCTTGAATGACGTGGTTGTTCTCGCCCGAAGCCGAACGGCTGGCGAGCAAAAGGAATGTTCTCATCGTTCGTACAACTCGAGTGGCAGGCCATCGGGGTCAGCGAAGAAGGTGAATCGCTTCCCCGTGTGTTTATCCACTCTCACCGTCTCAACCGTAATTCCCTGCTGCTCCAAGTCCGTGACCGCTTCTCGGATGTCCTCGACCTCGAATGCCAGATGCCGTAGCCCGCACGCCTCCGGGTAACTCGGACGCTTTGGTGGGGATGGAAAGCTGAACAACTCGACCTGGGTGCCATCTGGGAGCTTGAGGTCGAGTTTGTAGGATTTCCGTTCCTCCCGGTAGTTCTCCGACACGATCTGAAGACCGAGGACTTGCGTGTAGAACCGCTTGGACCGTTCGTAGTCGGAGCAGATGATGGCAATGTGGTGCGTGCGAAGAAGCTTCATCTCAAATTCCCTGACTATAAATTAGGGCGATCTCAAGCCATCTGATGACACTTAATTATGGTCGAACAGGCATGATGCGCTTCATGAAGTTCGCTGTCTTTCCAGCATGGTTTCGCCGAAGGCTTACCTTCCAGCTCGTCTAAAACCAACAGAAGCATTGCTTTAGGCAAGCCGGGTCGGTTCACTCCTGCTGAGCCTTCATTATCCGATCCTGTTAGTGACCGGATTGAGACGAACTCCCAACTCGCTCAGCATGACCTGTTGGCCCCGCGGTTCACGCCTTCCCTGCGTTGTGCCCAGTTCCGGTTGCACAAATCCGGATTTCTTGCGAGCATTGCGGCGATGGGAGTCCTATCCTATCAAGGATTGTGTTTTTTCTTCATCAGTCCTGCTGGAAAGAGAGTCGTTCCATTTCGACCGCATCTGTATCGGGTGTTCTTCCCACCCTTCCAACGCCTTCTCTCCCCACTTTGAAACTTCCCCGCCCGGGGGTTACCTGGGGCGAACGTATACGGGCCATCCCGTTCCTCTTGGTCCACATTGCCGCTGTGGCGACCCCATTCTTCGTTCCATTTACATGGACCGCAGTTGGGCTTATGGTGTTCTTCTACGTGGTCCGCATGTTTGGGATCACCGGCGTTTACCATCGGTATTTCGCCCATCGGGCATACAAGACCAGCCGGTGGTTCCAGTTTGTCCTCACCTGGATCGGCTGCGCGGCATTGCAGAAAGGTCCGCTTTGGTGGGCCGGGCACCACCGCCACCATCACAAGCACTCGGACCAGGAGGACGATCCGCATTCCCCTATCATCCGAACGGTGTGGTGGTCGCATGTAGGATGGGTCATCTCCGGCCGGTTTCGACACCGTCCCGAAGGGTCAATGCAAGATTTCGAGCAATACCCCGAACTCCGACTCCTCGATGAAGTTTTCTCCTGGGTTCCGGGCCTGTCGGTCGCAGCGATTTGCTACTGGATCGATGGATGGAGTGGTGTTGTGTGGGGGTTCCTGATTAGCACCGTCCTGCTCTATCACGGAACATTCCTGGTGAACTCGGCATGCCACCTCTGGGGTACCCGCCGCTACGCAACGTCCGACCAGAGCAAGAACAACTGGTGGGCCGCGATCCTCACGCTGGGTGAGGGCTGGCACAATAACCACCACCACTACCAGAGCTGTGCCCGCCAGGGGTTCAAGTGGTGGGAACTCGATGTGAGTTACTACATTCTCCGAACGCTGGGATTCGTCGGGCTGGTGTGGGACATCCGCGAACCAACCAAGAAAGCCCTCGCGCTCAACCTGATCGAGCAGCCAGCCGCTGCCAACCAGGATGCTGAAGCTGACCGCGAACCCGTAACAGCCGGTTGAAAAGGATCAGGTTCGTCGGTGGTTGTTGACCCGGATCTGGGGCAGACCCTTGCGGTCCTTCTGGAAATAGCAGATCTCGACAAGGGTCGGCCACAACTCGATAGACCCTTTGATGACCGACACCACATCATCCACAATCCGCAGCAGATTCTGCTGGAAGAAATCTGGCTCGAACGAGTAAAACGCTTTCTGGAGGTTAGCGGCGAACAGCCGAAGGGCATCTGCCCGTTCGGGTTTCGTGGCCTTCTCGGCTGTCTCCAGAGCGCGGCTGTACATCGCCGCCACCTTGTCCAGACTTTGCTTGGCATCCTCGCCTGTCACCTCCCCAGCGTAGTCGAACCCGATCGTCAGATCGTCCGTCCGGATGAGAGAATCCTTGATCTTGCGCTTGAGCAGGTTGCAGACCTCCTCGTTGAAGATCTCCGCTGCTACCGGGTTCCGCATGTAGTTTGACTTGGTGTGGTTTTGGGCCGCATCCACATGCGCTGCAGCGACCCCATCCTGCCGGATCCAGAGACGGTAGATGTAGTCCTCGAACCGTAGCCGCGTGGGGAAGAACGGAGGCAGACCGAATGTGTTGTCGTATCCGGCAACGCCGCAGTCCATCCGCCAGTTCAGCTTGGTCACCGCAGGTCGGAAGTTGACCAGTACATACAACTCGTTCAACTCGTCCGGGTTTACTTGTTCTTCGTTGGTCAGGAACAACTCGGCAAAGTCGAGGGCATCCACATCGTTCGTTCCAGATCGGAAGGTCTGGGCCATCTTCACCACTGCATCCTTCCGCACATCCCCTTTCTGAACGTGCAGAGAGTTCTCCCGGGCAACTCCTCGCGTGGCATTCGTCTCAAGGTCCATCGCGGTATCGAGAAGTAGCTCGCCTGTCTCGTAGTTGTCGGGCACCTCTCCCACGGGTTTACCAAGTACATCAAGGAATGCCCCAACTATGTCGAACGATTTGCGAACGTAACCGTTCTTCCCCACACGGTGTAGCCGCCCGCGGCAAATCTCGCCCTCATCGAGCGATTCCAGACTGCCTTCCATCAGGGCATATGGCCTCATGTCATCATCGGCGGACACCATGAGCCCTCCGAGTGTGTACATCAGTGTGAAGTTGCGGTTGCCTCCGTAACTCGGACGAAACAGATTCTTGACCAGCCCATCGAGTCGCTTGTCCCGCAATCGCTGGCTGAGGTAGGCCGTGAACTGCTCCTTCTCCTTTGGGCCGACGTAGTACACCTCGTTGTGAGTCCGGGTCTGCTCTAGGAGGGGATAGTATTTCTCCTGGGCAACTGGGCTGGAGTCATCAAACACAATGATTCGGGGTGTGTGGCCGTTACGCCAGAAGTGTTCATCGTAGGCTTCGATCGTTTCGCCCACGTCGCGGAGCCGATAGGTCGGAATCACGAAGAAAAGGTCTTTGTGTTGCATCCCAAACGCCTTCGCGACCTGTCAAAGCCCCGTAGCGTTGGAGTCTTGAGGAACGACCTTCTCGACCCGCCTACGGGTTTCCGGGTGGATGCAATCGAGAATGCGGATTGCGTGCCAATTGGAAATCCGAATTGTAGTGTGTTTTGCAGTAGAACTTTACGACTGTGTTAACTTGCACGGACTCTCTCAAGCCATGCAATTCGCACGAACGCCGTGGCAGTTTGCACGGCTGACCAGCCTTGGAATTGATCGAATACAGCCCGTGATTTGAATGAGCGGAGATGTCGTCGGCCCGTCCTTGCAGTCCAGTCGGAACTGAGCCCGGTCATCGCCCTGCAGCGCTCATCATCCGCCCTTCGATAACCATCGCGTATTCGGGTTCGCTCATTTCGCTTGATGGGGTGAGTCGGATCGCCCGCAGATCGTGTAGCCGGCGGAGCCCATTCTGAAACTCCGGCAAAGTAAGGTATGTGAATTTCACTCGTATGGCGTGAAATAACTCTGGGAGCGGACAGTCTCCCGATACTCCAGATTCGCTACGTTGGTCCAGATACTTGAGC
>DASZJS010000920.1:0-7977 GCA_035947935.1 Gemmata sp.
GACTGGCTTGCAATCCCACGCGGCAGACCTGGAGGCAAGACTCAGCGAGAAAACAAAGAGCGTCTATCGCCCCGGAATGAACTTTGGAGAATACTCGATCAGGCAAATAGATCAATGGGTGGGCGGTTCAGGTAACGAGAGCGGGGCAGGTCGTTCACAAGTGCTTGGCGACGTCGAAAGAAACGCCATACGTATCGAAGCCAATGAGCGACTCGTTCAGGAAGCAGCGAGAGATCGGGCTGCTGCTGATCGTCGCCGGGCCGAAGCTGATGCCCGAGTTCGGCAAGCCCGCGTTGCCGAGATGCAGGCACGGGCAGAGATCAAGCAAGGCGAAATCGAGTCCGCTCAGACTGTTGCTCAAAGACTTGGCGGGGCTGGTCCGGTAGGTCGTCAGTTCGGGATTTACGCCCTTCAGCATCTACAGAAGTTCGGGCCGGACTCGGCAAGCCCCGAGATCATCGCCGCGGCGCAAGGTGCAGCGCCGAGAACCACAGCCAAACTACTCGAAACCTACGGGGCACAAACACCCGAATACCAACAACTCCAGAAGATCGCCCCTCTCGACGTGGCAGGCAATCTGGAGGATCTCCGCAAAGAACACAACGAGATGATTAACAACATCTCGAAAGCAAACCTCGATATCCAAAAGAGTCTGACCGATGCAACCGCGAAAGCCTTTGAACCGCTCGGCAAGATGATCGTGGACTCCATCACCTTCGCCTTCGATGCCGTCTTGCGAAGAGTTGACCAGAAAATCCAACTGATGAAAAACTCGATGCACTGACCATGCCACTCATCCAAGACATCAAATACCCTGGCATCGTCGGCTTTGAATCCTTCGATTACACATGCAGCCACGGCATCAGTCCGGGGACTGCAATACTCGTCACCATCCCTCAGTTGATCGGAGCGATCGAGCCGAACGGAACCATCGCCTTCAGTGATGGATTGCAAAACGGTGGTATACCCACATGCCGGGTAGATCGCGTCTCGGGTCACACCGACGGAAGCGGAACAACCTGGACACTGATTCTTGAGGATCGCCGCTGGTACTGGCGCACGGGTGCCATCTTTGGGCGGTACAACCAGCTCGACAACCGCGGCAAACTTGTTCCCTGGACCATCCGAAGCCCCACGGAACTTGCGATCCTCTGCCTCGAAGCAATGGGGGAAGTTGGGTACACGATCACCGGTCTGCCAAATGGTCTCACATCGGCAATCGGTCAAAACCTGAACCGATACCTGTTGCTCGGTGAGAACTACCCGCAGACCCTTTCCAACCCGTCAGTCATCTGGGATGGCCTTCCACCTGCTCAGGCACTCGCGCAACTCTGCGACCGTTACGGCTGTCGGGTCATCTACAACCCCCTGTCGGATAGCGTCCTGATCGCTCCTCTTGGGGTAGGTGGTCCACTCCCAAATGGACCATGTGAAGTCATCACGCCCGCCGTAAAAATCCCAGCAACACCAATTGGGGTTGGCGTTCTGGGGGCATACACCCGGTTTCAGATGCGGTTGCAGATGGAACCCGTGGGCCTCGACTGGGACGATAGCTACCGTCCGGTGAATCTACTTTCCTATGCACCCTGGAATCAAGGGCCGGCGACAGTTCAGATCAGCACAGCGACCTACATCGGAGTTGGGAATCCGCAGTTCTTCATGACTATCACTATCAATGTCGGCACTCCCAACGAGCAATCGTTCCCGTTCGGCAGCACGAGTTCCCCGGTCAGCGTCCCCCTGTCGCTCGGCTACATCGTCAATGCGATCAACGGAACCGCAGCCCTTCAGCCCATCGTGACCGCTTCGTTGAGCGCTGGCGCGATCATCACCTTGACCGGTCTACAGCCGGGAGTTTCGTTTGGCGTGTCCTTGTCGATGATTAACGAGGGATCAGGAATTATCGGCAAGTTCAGTGCTGCACTCGTTCAGATGGCGATGGGTAATGGGCCCGGACAAATCGCATGGGGCAAGCTGTACCGCCCAACTTCCAAAACGTGAGGGCAACAGATCGCCTTTCATTGTCTCAGGCTCGGAATCTCGCTCAACAGACGGTGTACCGGTGTTATCGTGTCAAGTTCGTCGATCAGTTCACCCAGAAAGCCCCGATCACAGTTCCGGGCTATGGACCTTTGGTACGCAGGCAGCAACTCATCATCCAGCCAACGCAGGTTCTTCAGGTTACCCCCGACCCGCGGATTGTAGGTGGTGTGAATAAGGGACCGCTCCCGAACCCAATAGGCGGGATTCTGCCTGAGTTCTACAACGGGTATTCTCGCGACCGCAAGAGTACCGCAGTCGGTTCGGTTGCATGGCAGATCGGTGGCGTGTTGTGGAATGGATTGAACATAGGTGCTAATGCTGCGAACGCAAATACGCCCCAGGATTACCGCATCTTTGTAGACTTCTCAACCGACCCCGTGGAGCAAGTCATCACTTTCAGTGACTATCTTTACCGTTGGGCTGCAGTGGGCGGGGCAGCGAGCAGTTTGATTGATTTCCCGTCAATCATTCTGGAATGCGCGGTTCTGGTACAAGACCCCAACACTTCCGCGATCCTACGGTATACGCAGACGCTTCCGCTCCCAGGTACAGCTCCCATCGAATGGGTACACGAAGACACGATCCAGCCTTCGATTCTCGGAACTTATGCGACCAAGTTTGGGGTCGGCAAGCCAACTGGGTTCGTCAACCTGGACCTAGGGGACGCACAAGCACGAGCCAACGTCGCTCTTGCAACGGCAGCGCTCAAGTATCAGATCACAGCGGGCTTGACGAACCAGTACGTGGGCATCTTTGATATCAGCCTTGATGGAGCAATCCAACAGGTGACGTGGAGCCTCGGCGCGCGGGGGCCAACCACTGTTGCTAGTCTCAACACCGAACACCAGCAAACCACCTGGGATTACCCCACACGGCGACGACTCGAAAACCTTTCGCCCGATAAATCAGCAGCGGCAGCGAATATCGCGGAGTCCGTTCGGCTTCAGCAGGTCATACCCAAAGTTCCGGGGCTTGTCGTAGGTCCAGTGACACCATGAGTACATTCGCTCAACGTGATTATCATTTCGCCTGCGGATCTCCAGTCAAGGTGGGCGACCGTCTTGGAGACTTGGAGGTCGATCGAGTTGAGGGAACCTCAGAATCGTTCTCGGTGACCTACACCACCCCAGGCCGGAGAGTGACGGTTACTGTGGTCGATGTGCAGCAATACACTCGGTCAGATTTCGTCGAGAAGATTCAGGCGGACGTTGCTGGAGTTCGAGCGATTGAGCATCAGTTGCCGGCACGAGCAAGAAAGGTGCGAATCACAATCGACTTTCCCGCGGACTGGAGCGAAGAGCAGCAGGTTGAGCTTGTGCGCAAGGTTGCGGATATGGCGACCAGGATGGGGTGTGGGGTGGCGATCTAACGCTGAAGCCACTTCTCTCCACCGAGTAACAAAATGCCGTCTCGGGTTCTTGGATCGAGCGAACTTGTAGAAGAGTTATCCTTGATGGCTTTTTCGATTAGCACTTGAGTAACTGGATCGAGTGTACCCTACGTATTCATCATGCGAACCACCTCGGAAGCGGATTTCTGGTTAGTCCAAAGCGCCTTTGCGACGATCCTAAAAGCTTGGCTGGCCACAGCGATTTTTCGACTTCTTGATGATACCCACTCACTCAATCGGTGTCTTCTTAGAGAAGAACAATACTCATATAGATATTGAGGGCTGTTGGAATCCAAAAACGTCATCGCTCCTTGAGCTTCTTCGCGTTCCGCGCCCGTTAATAGTGTCATAGATTTTGCGGTTAGCTCGGGTTCTTCTTTGTCGAGATTCTTGCCAAGAATGATCGCCTCTTCCCATGCCTCTTCAAAGGTGTAGGTTTTCGGCAGTTCGATCGGCTCTGGAGATGGTTTGGCAGCAGTCCTTGGAGACTCGCTCTTGGGATTGGCTTTTGCGACTGTTGGCGAGTTGTTCTTCTGGTTAGTTTCGGTTTTGGTGGGCTTCGGGTCGCCTCGTGTTTCGCATCCGGGTAAAAGAGCGAGCGACACAAGCAAAAAGCAGCGCATACCTCACCCAAGAGCGGGCAGGGCGCTATCGACGTGAACCCTGCCCGCAGCGGGTCAGTCATATGATCCTTAGAACACCCCCGTAGGAGATTCTACCATGACCGAAGACCAAATTGAGAAAATTGCCCAAGCTCTTGTAGTGTCACAAACTGAATCCATCGCTTCTTTGGTGGAGAATTTTGGCACAAAACTGATTGAGTCCTCGCGGGTCATCATCAACGACTTCGACGGTAGCGAAGACTATAAACGTGGCGCTCATGCCGCATTGGGAACGGTTTCTGCCATTCTCGCGTCTGCACTTCCGAAAATGCGAGAGCGGCTAAAGAAAAACTAGCCCCCTCGACAGGCAACCCCTTCAATTACGCTCCCTGAGAAACAGTCGTCTCAGGGAGTTTTCGTATCCAAGTCGCATATGGTGGAGTTCCGCTTTTCCCTGCCAACCAGGCTGAAGTCACCTCGAACATTCGCCAGATCGAAGCGAGTACCGGGCGGCCCCTGCGTTATGAGATGGACTTGCACGTCAACGGCTACCTTGTCGGCACATCCCAAGCCAATCTGACCGCCCAAGAGCTGAACCTCCGCGCCATACTTTCAGTTGGCTATGGCGACCTCGCATTGGTCCAGGATGCCGGGCCGTACTCATCGGCAGCGATCGTCAACAACGCCTCGATCAGCGGTGTACGAATCACGGACGGCCCACACTTCGAGGAAGCCCAAGGCGCTGAGTTCGTCACCTTGCGGCGCTGTCGGTTCACCGGGAGTGCAACTTTCCTCTGTCCTGGGACCGCGGCCGTCATCGTCGAGTATCGCGAGTCGTTGTCGTTCTTCGGCAACTGTGGACCACAGATGGCTTGGCGGCA
The DNA here is from genome assembly GCA_035947935.1 of Gemmata sp. GTDB lineage: Bacteria > Planctomycetota > Planctomycetia > Gemmatales > Gemmataceae > Gemmata. The sequence goes on from DASZJS010000920.1 coordinate 4,917, forward strand.
TCCGGTGAACACTGGACCAATTCAGCAGCAAGTCTTCCCCTCAACCACGATGCGGGTCATTCAGTCCGGGCGGGCCGTCGGCCACCTCGTTCGACCACCACCGCAAGCGCCGATGTTCCCACTGATAACGATGCACCAAGAACGCAGTCGGGTAGTCCCCGACGACCCCACGCGCATCGGTCCAGGTCCGTTGGGGCTTATCAACTGGCCGATCTCCTGGAACTACGAATTCGAGTCCAATGTTCCGCTTGTTGGCTTGCCCAACCTGCCCCGTTTTGAGGTTTCTCAATGGCTACCAATTTGTGGCTAGGCGGGGCAGTTCCGGTTGCTCAAGTCGAGAACATCACCATCGGCGGAACGCCCACGGTTGCCGATACAGTCACCGTCACCATCAACGGCAAGTCAGTGACCTATACCGTCACTACGACAGACACCGGAGCGTCAACCCCGGTCAATTCCGTGGCGCAGAATTTCGCAGCACTGCTCACAGCGCAGGCGGGTGTGATACCCGAGTTCGGCGAAGTGGTTTGGATTGCGACAGGTTCATCAGCCATCATCACAGCGACCGCGGCAACGGCTGGCGTGCCCTTCATCTATTCGACCTCCGAGACGGGCGGCCACACGACCATATCCGGAGCAAACGTCACTCCGAGCGCCGGGCCGAACGACGCTTCCACTGTCTCGAACTGGTCCACAGGGGCGGTTCCGACAACGGGCGATAGCGTTCTCATTCAGGGTTCCTCAGACATTCTCTACGGGCTCAATTCGCTCACTACAGCCGTTTACAACTCGCTCGTGGTGAAGGCGGCATTCACGGGTAACATCGGCTTGGCGTACAGGAATCCAGGTGGCTACATCGAGTACCGCACTCGTTTTTTCCCCGTGGGAAGTGCCGTCCCCATCTCGATCGGTCAGGGAGATGGCACGGGACCGATTCGCTGCAACCTCAACGTCAGCGGAACTCTCAACCTGACCATTTACACCACGGGAACAAGACAGGTCGCAACTGTTCCGGTGGTCAACATCATCAACGCTTCTGCCGGTACGTTCTCGATGGATTCGGGTGACCTGGGGTTCGCCGCGGACTCGGACACCACTTCGGTAACCGTCGCGTCTGGATCGACAGATTCCGGAACGGTCACCATCGGAGCGGGCGGCACCGTAACAACGATGACTAATGATGGAGCGACGGTCAACTGTTACGGGGTAATTACCACCCTCAACAGCAATGGCGGAACAACAACGCTTTATGGCAACCCAACCACGATCACCGCGAACGCCGGAACGGTGAACTGGCTCGGGGCTGGCACGGTTGCCACAGCGACATTCCAGGGTCAGGGACCGGGCGCGACTGCCCCCACCCTCAACTGTTCGCTTATTCCATCGTCGCGAACCATCACGAATGGATCGTTCACTGGCGGGGCTGTTTTCAACGACCCGCAAAAATCCGTAACGATGTCGAACGCCTTCACGTTCGATGCGGCTTCGCTCGCAGCATCCAGCTTTGGCGAGCGTTTCTCAATCCTGAGATCCTGATTCATGCCCGATCCAGACCGCGCGGACTGGGTGCCGTTCATCAACACCACCAACCAGGTCATTCCGGGCTATGCCCTGATGGCTGTTGATGATGTTGATGAGAACGGCAATTTGCTCGTCATTCAGCCCAACGCCTACGGTCAACTCTGTATCGTCAACGATCAAGCCATTGTGACCCCGGGTTCTGGCGGCCAAGGGACATTCGACCCCCGCGTCATCATCGCCTACGACCCTTCCAGATCTGGTCCGCCCAACCCCGGTGAGACTTGGGGCTCAACCCCAAACTCGTGGTACGCGGTCTTTAACCCCGGAGGTGAAGCGGGCTTCCAGATCATCGGCGGCGCTGGGGCAGGAGCAGTCAACGCCGTCCGCGTTCCCGCTACGCAAACGCTCCCCGACTGCATCACGGGACCGATGCCGAATATATGGGCAGTGAATGGCTTCTCTTCGGTGGCAGCGCCCGTCGCTGGAACGGTTTATTCTCTCACTGGCGCAATGGGATCATTGCCACTGGAATTTACAGAGAGCGGGACGTATCTACTCACATGCACAGTTTGCGCCGCGCTTGCTCTCGGTTCGTATCCTGGAGAAGACGCTTTCCCCATCTATGCCTGGATGCAGGGTAGCAATGTTGTTTGGCCGGGAATAGGTGTTGAGAGTGGTGCCATTCCCGGGACGCACGTAACATTTTCAGCTACCGAATTTGGTGTAACGGGAAAATTTGGTGGGGAATATCGTTGCAAGACGATGACCGGTGTAGTCACCGTTTGCGTCAATCAATCTCCGACAGTCACTATTCAATGGAGTATTGAAACAGACTCTTCCGCTTGGTCTGGAACGACAGTTGCTATTTCGACACTCGGCAACAATTCATTCGGTGCTTTCGGTTCCGTTGTTCTCCTCTCGCAATATTGCAACTGCTCTGGCAGCGGCGGCTCCGTCATCTTCCCATCCGGTTCGTCGCCTCCGCCCCCCAGCGGCGGCTCAGCCCATATCAGCGGCGCATCTGGCGGCCCCATCAGCGGTGGCGGTTCGAGCGGTGGAGGTGGCTCCAGCGGCGCATCTGGCGGCAGTGGCAGTGCAGGGGCTTGCTGCGCGGAACCACCCAGCTACCTGTTCGCGACCTATTCCAATCAGTTTGGACCATGCACGAGTTTCAGTTCCCTTTTCCTGCCGTCTTCAGGCGTACAGCAGTGGACGGCAACCGATGCCCCGGTAACGGTTCAATGCGTCAACGGGTTGTGGGGGTTGAGAGATACTCGATACGGACTGGGTTACACGGTTACCCAGGTATCGTTCCAATGTGGACCTCCATTCATGGTTGTGCTTAACGTCATATTCACGAGCGGGCCATGCGCGGGTGGGGGTTACACCATTACACTCACAACGAACTGACATGGGACGATACTGCCACCCCGAAGGCGACGGTGACCCGGACTGCCGCATCTGTAAGCAGTATGCGGCCGATGCTGCTTTCCGCGCGGCGATTGATGCCATTCCCAGGAAGCACGACGGCAGACCGGAA
>DASZJS010000921.1:0-6633 GCA_035947935.1 Gemmata sp.
CATGTTGGTCTGTGCTTTTCATTCCGCATCGGGAACAATAGACTCAACTATCTTCCAACAGACAGCAAAAACCAAGAGAAATCAATGCTCGGCACCGCACTAAATCCCCGACAATTCCTCGATCGCGTTGCCGCCGAACTCGGTCGCATCGACCCGATCGAGATCCAGAAACTTGCCGATCTGATCCACGAGCGATACGTGGCGGGCCGGTTCGTATTTGTGATTGGCAATGGCGGAAGCGGCTCGAATGCTTCGCATTTCTGCGAGGATATGGGAAAGGGAACGCTCGCACGCAAGTTCTTCGATGACGATGGTAAAAAACGCCTGAAGATCATCAGCTTGACCGACAACACGCCTTACATCCTGGCCTGGGGCAACGATGAAGGGTTCGACCGCGTTTTCCTGGAGCAACTGAAGAATCTGGCTTCCCCGGGCGATCTTCTTGTGGCAATCAGTGGCTCGGGGAACAGCCCAAATATTCTCCGAGCCGTGGAGTGGGCCAACACTCACGGACTGACCACATTCGGCTGTACGGGATTCTCGGGCGGCAAACTTCGCGGTCTGTCACACCACAGTTTGCACGTCCCTCTCGACGATATGGGGATCGTTGAATCCATTCACCTCACTGCGTTTCACTGGGTTGTGGATGACATGTACCGAAGGATAAGCATGTGAGTTTTCAGTTTTCAGTTTCCAGTTAAATCCAGTCACCTCGTTTCACTGAACACTGAACACTCTTATTACCACCTTTTTTCCATCATGGACACGATTTGAGTAGCCAGTTCAATTTGACATCGCTGCAACGCCGTGGCGATGGTTTCACCAAGCTCCATGACGTATCGACCAGGGGCTACAATGCGAACCGGCTCGGGTTGAGGCGTCACGGACTTTTCCAGGGGTTGTGAGACATCCGCATCGAAAGGGGTTGGAAGGGCTTCCGGGAACCCAGGTCTGGTGGTCGGCGGTGCAGCATTCGGATTGCGAGGTTTCTTCGGTGCCGAGAGTATCTTCCCATCGCGGAGATCGCGCCAGACGACATCCACACTCACGACTACCTCACCTTCACGAGTCGTGTTCTGTTGCGTGGCGTTCAGGACATTTTTCTGAAAGGAGACGATTTTGCCGATCAGTTCTGTATCGGCCCGACCTGCGTCGGATATCACTTTGAAAGGAGTCTTGTACCCAATTTGACGGACAACTTCCTGGGTGGCGTGCACCTCGAACTCACGGAATGGACCCGTTTCCAATGTTCTGTTGTAAAAAGTGCGAACGAATACTGAGTGGATATTGGGATCGTAGAGTGCATCAGTTCCCAGTTGATAGCCCAAGAAACTCATTCCTCCCTTGCACCCGACAAGCCCAGCGAGCGAACCAGCCGCGCTGAACTCCAGGAATCGACGTCGGGTGAGAGACCTCATTGCGATCGCTCCATTTCACTCGAAGGAACAGCCGTTTCCCATCAAGGTCTGGCCTGGGCGGGCGGATTTCCCACAGATGTTCCGGTAACGATCCCACCGCCTGGGATCACACCTGTTGGAACCCCTCCTGATGGAATCCCGCCTGCCGGGACAGTTCCGGCATTCGGATCTGCCGGCCCAGAGGCGTGGTCAGCCGAAACGGGTGGTTTCTTCCCAACCACCTCTTTCCATTTTGCGCCCGCGATTGCGAACGGATCGGTTCCAACGGATGGGTGTCCCTCGTGCAGGAGCGCCAAAAGATGCTCTTTCCGCTCGGTAGCAATGTCTGCGTATCTGGTCCCTTCAAACCGTCGACGGACCAATTCGTAAACGAACACGGCAGAGCCGGGGTGTCCTGTTCGCTCGTAATACTCCGCGGTCCGGAAGTCTTTTTCGGCCTGTTGGGAACGGATCGCGAACTTTGCACGGGTGAGTTTGTCTGCCATCTCGGGATTCCCAGTCAACTCCGGGACTGTTGCTTCCGCGACGTGAACGAGTTGGAGTGCCTCCGCACACTTGCGGCCATCGTAAACGGCCCCGCCCGTTGCGTTGTTCTTGGCCTGGATTGCGAATGCAAGCGCTTGTGGGCGCAAAGGGCTTTCGCGATGCATTTCGACGAGTTCGCTAAAGAAACGATCCGCTTTTTGAAAATTCCCGCGGATGTAGTTCACGTACCCACACCAGAACAGCGCCCTGTCGGCGTTTGGTCCTGTGATGTCCTGAGTATGAATGTTCTCCATCGCTTCGAGGGCACGCCCTTCCTGATCGATGGCCGGCCTCGTTTTATCGAGCGGATTGGGCCAGCCGGGTTGCCAATGGAGAACGCCCTTTTCGTTGGATCGACGAGCAATCTCCAGGCGGAAATCACCCAGCCAGTAGTCCGCGATTTCATACATTCGCGCGCACGCTTCTCTGCGATGGGCACCGGTCGGGAAGTCAATCAGCAGCTTGTGGTAGGTGTCGGCCGCATCCGGCCACTCGCCCAGAAGATACCGAGATTCCGCCTGGAGATATCGGGCGCGCTCCGCGAGTTCCGTGTTGTTGTTCTGGTTGTCGGCAACCTTCTTGAACTCCTTGATCGCGGCGGAATAGTTCCTATCCGCAAAGAGTTGTTCGCCACATTGCATCCTCTCCTCGGCCTTGGGGTCATCCCAGCCGCTGTCGAACAGCTTGTGCCGCAGATCGGCGTTGCGCTCCCGGAAGCTCTCCCAGGTACTGCATCCTGGAGAGAACAACGCATACAACGCGATGGCGATAAGCAAGCCACCGGGCGCATTCCGGAAAGTCCTCTCGGCTGAACTCGCCATTTCGCGGACTCTCCCCTCCACCGAACACGCCCCACCTTCAGCGGCCATCGACATACCCGAGCAGCCGTGGTCTTCGACCAAGAACAAAACTGACCGTCTGGCCGAGAATCTGTCGAAGCTCTCCGCAGATCCCTGGTGGGATCGAGTGCGTTGTTGGGCGATCCGTATCGAGTGCCGCAGTTAGTTCCCGCAACGCGGCAAACCCCTCCAAAGACACCCCGCGGCGATCCAGAGCAGTTGGCCCACACCCGGGACAAAGTGCCCCGCCGGCTGAAGGACTGAACGTCACACGCCCAGCCCCCTCCGACAACGACCGCGCACCACAACCGGCACAGGCATCGAGTCGGGGGCTATAACCCAGCTCCCGGAGCCAGACAAGCTCAAACGTCGTCACATGAGCGTGTGGATCGGCACCAGCTTCCCCCAGTCCTCGTAGAGTCCCGATAGCAGTCTCAAACAACCCAGGATGCGGGTCATAATCCTGAGTCCCATCCGCAAGCAACTCCGCGATGTAATACCCGGCATAAAGTGCCTGGAGATTCTCCCGCAAGATGGGGAAGCGTTCCTCCATCCTGGCCTCCGTGAGCAGATCGAGGTCGCCGGAAGCTTTACGCAAAAACACGACCCGACAAACCGAGAGAAGATCGAAAGCCACATCGAAGTTCGACTTCAATCGCCGCCCTCCCTTGGCCAGAGCCCGCACCTTGCCGAACTCCCGCGTGAAGAGGGTTGTGATCCGGGATGTCTCGCTCCAATCCGTGCCGCGGACCACCAGTGCCAGCGCTTTTTCAGCAGCCATAATCCTTCTCCGCTTGGAACGCTCTAATACCGATCGATCGCTTACGAACGAACCCCAGGAGGCGATAAATAGAATGCTATAGGTCAAGAACGGGCCCTGTCTCCCAATCTGGAATCCGATCGCGCTTGGCAAGACTTACTCCGAGGTCCCGAATGCCCTCCATCGCTGACTTACGACGAGAATATTCCGCTGGCGGACTCACCGAGGCAGAGGCAGGAACCGATCCAATCTCTCTCTTCGGTAAGTGGTTCGATCAGGCCAAAGCGGCGGAGCTGTCGGACCCCAATGCGATGACGCTTGCAACTGCCACGGCCGATGGAATGCCGTCGGCCCGTGCCGTGCTACTGAAAGCACTCGACGGCCGCGGATTCACGTTTTTTACCAACTACGATAGTCGAAAGGGTCGAGAGATGGCGGAGAACCCACTGGTAGCGCTCGTCTTCCTGTGGCATCAGTTGGAACGCCAAGTGAGAGTGGAAGGCACTGTTGAAGTGGTGATGCCCGCGGAATCGGATGCCTATTTCATCACCCGTCCGCTTGGCTCCAGGCTCGGTGCGTGGGCATCGCGGCAAAGTGAAGTGATTCCCAGCCGCGAGTTCCTGGAGGCCCAACACGCCGAGTTAATGGCGAAGTATCCCGACGGTAATGTTCCCAGGCCACCAAATTGGGGTGGTTACCGGGTTCTTCCGACCGCGATCGAGTTCTGGCAAGGCCGTCCGAGTCGGCTTCACGATCGGATCCTTTTCACGCGGCGAGTGGATGGATCGTGGGCCAGGGTCCGGCTCTCGCCGTGACTGGCAATCTCGTCCCATGCAGTCCTGCGTCAACAAGACTCAACTCATGCGAGTGCTGATGGAAACTCGGCGATGACTGGCTCACCTTTCGGTGCTGGACTGGGAGCGGACCCCCAGGTGCCGGATGAGTGTTTGAATTCTGGAAACTCATCACGAGACCGATAATCAACCCGATTATAACGAGGATCACAGCGACCAGCCGGAAGATCTTCCAGAAGCTCCAAGGTCGCTCACCGGACACTTTCCCAGTTCGCCCGTTAATCAGAATGTGGAAGAGCTTCTCCTGATAGCGATAATTTGCAATCCATATCGGCAAAAGGCAATGCTTGAATGTGACTGCCAGATAACGAGTGTGTTTGGTTGTGATCTGCTGGTGATCGCCGCCGATGTCCTGGTGGATGAGCGAGACAATGGTGGGCTCCATTCGCCGCTTGGCCACGACCAGGCCATCGCTCAAACCCAGTGCATATCGTTCTGTTTTCAATCCAGCGAGGAATTCAGATTTGAAGACTTCCAGTTCCTTCAGGTTCCAGGGTTCAAGACGGTCCACGAGATGCTCGGGCACACTTTTGGAACCGCAGACCAGCACATCATCGAAGAAGTGCTGCACTTCACCTGAAACGGGTGTCCAACGCGTGCGTGTGACAGTTCGCGTGCGCGTCACATCATTGCCCTGAGCATCCTTTTCGGTGTAAGTCTCGGTTTCCTGGTAATCGTCGCCGCGCATGCCGCTGTATTGAGAGTATGTCATGGCATCGTATGTCCAGTATGGGATATAGATGCCCGTGAGCTGCCCGAGGTCGGCCAGTTTTTTCAGCGCGGAGGGAGCGAACCAGAGTCCCTCCAACCACTTGTCGAACGCCTGGCGACCCGCGCGTAGGTCCAACTCGAATGGAATGATTGACTCGGGTGGGATCATCCCTTCCACCGACTCAGGTTTGTTCTCCAGATGAGTTCCACAGAACGGGCATTTTTCGGTCACAACTTTATCTTCAAGCAAGACCACCGCACCACAGCCGGTACATTTCACCTGGGAGGATCGGCCAGCGATTTCCCCACCCTTTCCCTCCTCAAGTTTCCGGGCGTAGGCATCGAAATCGTGTTCGACGACAGCCCCATCCTTCCCCTTTCCTGAGTTCGAGATGGCGGTTTCGTGTCCGCAATACGGACATTTGAGCGACCGCGTGCGCGGATCGAACTCGACTTTTGCCCCGCAGTTCGCGCAGGGGAAAAGCTTGCCAGCAGGCGGAGCCTTGGTCAGCGTCGGCTCTTTGGTAACGTGAGGTTCGGTTGCTTGCGGTAGTGGCGGGGGATTATCGGGCATGGGAAACCATCCGGACAAACGATGACACGAGCCAGTTGGCGAAACTCAGCTCGTCGCAGAAATCAGTAGGTAACCAAACTGGATTCATCCGCAAATTGCAAGAAGTCAGTATTGATCCGCAGATTTCGCAGAGAACACAGATTTTAAAGCAGAAGACAAATCAAAATTCTGTTTTTAATCTGCGCCCTCTGCGAAATCTGCGGATTAATACTCTTCTCTTCTTCAAATCTGCGGATCGACCCTCTTCTCCTTACGTCGGGAGCGGAGGTGGCACCTCAGCAAACAGCGGTTGCAGTTCGGGCACTGTCTCGGCTGCAACCCACGCCGCCATGCCTGTCTTCCAAACGAGTGTCTTGCGTGTCAACTTCCCACTCTTGACGTGAGATGTGAGCATCGTCAGGTCGAATGGACCGGATGCGGCACCATCAATTGCCGCATGGAACGCAACAGGGGTGGGTAAAGGTGGTGGCGTGCCTCCTGAAGTGGGAGGAGAAGCAGGCGGAGTTGTATTCGCCGGAACGACTACACCGGGAGCCGTCGCGACGCCCGCCAGCGCTCCTCCCATCTGTTGTCCAACGGCAAGACCTGCTCCCAGACTCGCACCCAACCCAGCCATGCCGCCAGGGTTTTGGGCAGCATCGCGGATGGCCTCTGCTGATTGGAACTTGGCGTATTGATCCAGATTGCCAAGAACCGACATTTGCGATCGCTTGTCGAGCGCGGCTTCGACTTCCGGCGGTAACGAGATATTCTCGACGAAGAACTGCGTGAGAGAAATGCCCATCTTGGCCAGTTCGGGTGCAATCTTCTCAAGGGCTATCTTACCAACCTTTTCGTAATTGCCGGCAAGGTCGAGCATCGGGATGCGTGCGGTCCCGAGGGCATCCACGAAGCGCGAGACGATTACGTTGCGGAACTGGCTTGAAATCTCGTAGAGCTCAAACGAGGGATC
>DASZJS010000922.1:0-10123 GCA_035947935.1 Gemmata sp.
CAGCACGAGTTCGCCGACATTCACCTGTTTTCGCCAATCGTCGCCACTGCGGTCGAGCCAGGCGTAAAATGCAGCCTGGGGTTCCTCAAGGAGGGTGAGCTGGGTGAACCCGGCAGCGCGGGCGGCCTCAATAGTCAATTCGCGGGCGGCGGCATCGAACGATGCCGGGACGGTGAGTACAATATCCTGAACTTCAAGACGGTTTGCGGCAGCATCCTTCGCCATGTTCTGGTTCCAGGCTTCCGCGAGATGCTTGAGGTAGCGGACGCTTGCCTCCACGGGGGAGACCTTGCGGCCGGTGTCGGGCGCTCGGTGGGGGAGAATCGCGGCCTTGCGGTCCACTCCCGGGTGACACAACCACGACTTGGCCGATGCGACCAGACGGGTTGGCACCTGCGATCCATAAGCCCGGGCGAATTCACCGACGCAGTAATCGCGGTTGGCATCCCAGGGAAGTTTCAGAGAACCGGCAGGCTGCTCGCCCTCGCCAGGAAGGTAGAGGAACGAGGGAAGGAGGGAGCGATCCTCCACCGCTCCCTGACCGACTACCTGCGGAATGGAGAACGGGGTGACCTTGGGATCCATCCCGGCTGCCGTATCGACATATGCCAGGCCAGAGTTGGTGGTTCCGAGGTCGATGCCGATAACAAAACGGGAAGACATGATTTCGTCCTTGGTCAATGGTCCGTGGTCCATAGTTCAGCTTACTCAAGGATCCCGATTGATCGTAGTCCTCGATCCATTGTCCATGGTCCGGCCAACATTCTTCGTATGGACCATTGACCAAGGACTATGGACCAAGGACCAATAAGAACATACGCTGGGCGGCAATTGCTGCTCGCATCACCCGACCTCACGGTTTGCAGCATCATGGGTTCCGACGCTTCTTCCGCAGCCACTGCCTTACCACTCAGCCGACTGGTCGGGGTTGGGCTGATCGTGTTTTTGGCCAACGCCGCGTTGCTTGTGCTACAACTGGTGGCCGGCCGGCTCCTGGCCCCATTTATTGGTTCAAGCCTGGAAACGTGGACTTCCGTGATCGGAGTGTTCCTGGCCGGGATCGCTCTCGGCAACGGTTTTGGCGGCAAGCTGGCCGACCGCTACCCCACCCCACGAACGCTGGCTGTGTTGCTGGCCGTCGGGGCCATCGCCGCGGTCTGGATGGCGATTTTCCCACTCCTGTTAGCCGACAGCGGCGTTTATAAATCAATCCCCCTCGGCCCTCGCATTCCTTTGCTTGCTCTGGTGTTGTGCCTGCCAGCCGGTTTTGTTCTGAGCCTTCTGACTCCCCTCGCCATCAAACTGGGGCTCCCGGATCTGTCGAGTACAGGTCGAGTTGCGGGAATGGTGTTCGCACTGAGCACTCTCGGGTGCCTGTTGGGGAACTACCTCACCGGATTCGTTCTGATTCCGATGTACACCATCAACACCCTCGTGTTCGCATCGGCAGGGGCGCTGGCTGCGCTCAGTCTTGGCTCGATCGTGGTATTGGGTAATCGGGATGCCAGCGAGGGCTCTGCACAAATTCAGTTGCCCGGACCCAATGAGTCCGCAAGCCCGCGAGTTGCTCCATCGGCAAATGGCGATCGAATCCAGACAGGCACAGACATTCCAATCTCATCAAACCCCTATGCGTTCCCGGACATTCGGCTGGCATTCACCATTGTATTTCTGGCTAGTTTCGGCGGCATGACACTGGAACTGACCGCCTCGCGTGTGCTTGCCGGGGAACTCGGAGTCTCACTGTTCACCTGGACCGGGATCATTGGCGTGATGCTTGCCGGAACAGCCCTGGGGAACCTCACCGGCGGATGGATCGCCGATCGAGTAAACCGGCCTGGAAGTTCCTTTAATCCTCGGTTCGTCCTGGCGGGAAGTTTGCTGATGGCGGCAGCGGGGACCGTGTTTCAGTTCGTCGCAATGGCTCTGATCAGCCGGTACAGCCTGTTCCACGGCTTCGATCCTATCGAACAGGTAATGGGCTGGACGTTCTGCTTATTCTTCTTACCGATGTTTGCTCTGGGCACGATATCCCCCCAGGTGATCCGATTGGCAGTTCCGGATGTCGCCCACGTTGGCCGAGTAGCTGGCCGAGTGTACGCCTGGAGTACCACCGGTGCAATCCTTGGAACTTTCGTGGCCGGGTATCTGCTTCTCTCGGCAATCGGGATGCACATGACCCTCCTGTGCGTTTCCCTAATATTGACGCTGACGAGCCTCGTGGTGACAAAAGTGTGGGAGTATAACCCGCTGCTTTACGTGTTCAGCATCGTCCTCGGTGGGATCACAGGGGGCGTGATCCTGACGAGTCGATCCGCTTCCCACGAGCAGGACTTGCTCGCGCAATTGGAGACGAACTACTACACGATCAAGGTAACTCAGGCCCGGGACGACTACGGCGAACTCACCAACATCCGGACACTCACTCTCGATCACCTGATTCACTCCAGTGTGAATCCCAACGATCCGTTCTTCCTTTACTACAAACACGAACACGTTCAGATGGAGTTCCTGCGGGGTGCCCGGAAGGAGAATCCGAATCCTCGCGTACTCGTCGTTGGAGGTGGAGGATACACCTTCCCCCGTTACGCGATGGAAGTGATGCCGGAAACCCAGATGGATGTGGTGGAGATTGACCCGGGTGTGACCTGGGTAGCAAAAAATCACCTCGGATTGAAAGATTACGATGGGCTCAAGATTTATCACATGGATGGCCGGCAATACGTTGCCGAGAAGGTTCCCCCGGGCACCTATGACCTCGTTGTTCAAGATGCCGTGAACGATCTCTCGGTTCCATCTCACTTGCTCACGAAAGAATACAACGATGCGGTGAAAGCGACACTGAAACCCACTGGAGTCTACTTGCTCACCGTGATCGACTCGATTGGCTATGGGAAACTGTGGAAGGCCGCGATGCTGACTCTTCAGCAGACGTATCCACCCGAGAATATCGCTCTGCTCACCCCAGAGGTAGCAGACCCCGACGAGCGGCATGTTTTCGTGATCTACGCATCGGATCGTCCTCTGGATCTTTCAGCACTTCGTACCGCCGTATCGGAGCAGCTTGCTCCGGGCTTCATTATGGCAAACGGAGTCGGAAGTTTGGCGTGTGGGATGCAAGCCCCAGGTGGGATGCCACATGGCTTGGCGATAGCAACTGCGGGACCGAAGATAAGCGAGAAGATACTCCTCCAGACCCATCGTGTGCCTGAAGACGAACTCCAGCCCTATCTCGATGCTCCCCCGCGAATCATCCTGACGGACCAATACGCCCCGGTCGACAACCTGATGGCAGAAGTGTTCCGTTACCGCTACCGAAAGCGGCCCAAGTAATGGGAAATAGTCGGTGGTTGAATCGAGACCGGTGGTGTCGCCTCCGGAGTCGGCACTTGTTATCCTTGACTCGGGCAATTCTGACACAAGCCCGAAGCGCCAGCGAGGGAAAAGCTGTCCCTCGCTGGCGCTTCGGGCTTGTATCAGAACAAACCTCGCAAAGTATAATAGCTGCAACCCTCCGACCCTTCCGGGTCTGGCCGGTCATTCCCCTTCTTTTTTGTCTTTCGTGGGTTTCATCGGTTTCTGCGGTTTCACCGGTCTGGACCCGCTATCGCCTGAAATGGTGGCTTTGGGGGAAGCGGGTTTTGGGGTGAGAGTGGAGGCCGGCGGAGGAGATGGTGGCATAACAGCCAGACTGAGAGAGTCAACTCCACTGCTTTTCACCATCATCCGGAGTTTCTTTCGGGCGCGGGAAAGAACGGCACCGATCGTATTCACGGGGACATTGGTTTCCGTACTGATCTCCTCGTAAGTTCGCCCTTCGAGGTAGTAGAGCCGCACAATCTCTCGCTCCTTGCCCGACAATCGTCGGAGCAATTTCTCGACTTCATCCAGGCTCTCCACACCCTTCTGGGCTGCCGGTTCCTCATCGAGTTCCTCGTTGGGCACGCGCATGTCGCCCCGTGCGAGAGCCTCCTTGGCCTTTTGTCGGCGGATCAATTCCTGGATGCAGATCCGGCGGGATACCACGGTCAGGTATGTGGCCAGGCTCGCTTCGCCGCGAAATTCGCGGAGAAGTCGGAAATCGCTGGCCACGATTTTGAGCAACACTTCGGCCGCGATGTCTTCCACATCCTCCGGGTTCAACCGTGCGCTCCGGAGGTGCGCGGTGTAACCGATGACGTGATAGATCAGGCTCAGGAACCGATCCACGAAATCGTTCCACGAGCCAGGGTCACGGTTCAGGCACCGTTTAAGCAGATCGCGGTCTACCGCGGTGAACGGGTTCGGGTCCACGGCAGGAGCCTCGAAAGTAGGCAGAGTTGTTTAGATTGAGCGTATCGGGGTACTCCGACCCCCTCAATCCGCCGAACACGAGTTCCACTATCTACCTATCTTACGCATCCCGTTGCAACCGACACAACCGTCTCCACCAACTCCCGCAATTCGCTTGCAGGAATCTCCGAATAGGAGGATGATAACTTTAATTCCTTCCACCCCGGTTTCAGGCCGGGGTTGCCGTAGCCCCATTGCTTCCGGAACCCTACCCCATGCTCCGCGTTCTGGGTAATCGCAAGACACTCTGCAATGGCATGTCTCGCCGCGATCTATTAACGGCCGGGGCTGCTTTTGGGCTTACTCTGCCGGACTTTTTGCGCGCACAAGCCTCCCAGCCGACCGAAAAGTCGGAATTCGCCAGGGACGCTCACTTCGGCCGCGCCAAGGCGTGCATCCTGCTGTTTCTGTACGGTTCGCCGAGCCAGCTCGAACTCGCCGACATGAAACCCGATGCCCCGGAGGAGATTCGCGGCGAACTCAAGCCGATCCGCTCCACCTTGCGCGGCTGCGATGTCTGCGAACTTCTGCCGTACACTTCTCGGGTGATGGACAAGGTGACGGTTGTGCGGTCCATGACGCACAAATACCCGATTCATGGGGTCGCCTATGCCACGACAGCGGTTCCCGAGATCGATGTGGCGATGGAACTCAGTCCTCAAGATGCCCGCCACTGGCCATTTATCGGTTCGGTGGTGGCTCACTTGGAACAGCGAGCGAATCCGGCTTCCGCGAAAAAGCCGGTGCCGGACAACATCGCCTTGCCCTTCCCATTCAGCAGTCAGCGAACGGGCGAGGTCCACCGTGCCGGGCCGTATCCGGCCTTCCTGGGCCGACAGTTCCACCCGCACTTCACCACGTTCCACGGCACCGCTACGGCCAAGATGACCAAGACACTCAATCCGAATACGAAGGAGTTCGATGAGCCTTACATGGGAATCGCCCCGGATGCGTACTTCGCACTCGGCGGCGAGCCTGTCGCCGATCTGACGCTCGATCGCGTGAATGTCCGCAAGTCGTTACTCGACCAGATGGAAGAATCGCGCCGACAGCGGGACCGGATCGACACGCAAGACCCGTTTCGGGAAATGGCGTATTCGCTGATCGGCTCCGAGAAGGTGCGACAGTCACTGGATGTGCGGCGAGAGACCGCCCGAGTGCGTGAGTCCTACGGTCACACGCTGTTTGGCCAGAGTTGCCTGGCTGCCCGTCGGCTGGTGGAGGCCGGGAGTCGTTTTGTGACGGTGTTCTGGGATGAATTCGGACTGGCGGGTTCCGGGTGGGACACACACTGGCAACATTACCCCCGCATGCGAAAGGAACTGATGCCGGGGTTCGATCGCGGATTCTCGGGGTTAATTGCCGATCTCGATCAGCGCGGCATGCTGGATGACACTCTCGTGATGGTGATGAGCGAACACGGCCGAACGCCAAAATTGAGCAAGGGTGATGGCGGCGGGCGGGATCACTGGTCGCAGGCTTATTCGGTGTTGCTGGCTGGAGGTGGGATCGCGCGAGGCAAGGTGGTGGGCAAGACCGACAGCATTGGCGGCACGGTGGCCGACCGACCCGTTTCGCCAAAGGATTTGCAGGCGACCGCCTATCACTTGCTCGGTTACGACCTCGAAACCACGTTGAAGGACCGAACGACCCGCCCAGTCTCCCTCGTGCCGGGTGGCCAGGTGTTGCGAGATGTGCTGGGGTAACTCTGCGAGTTTGCACGCAGGATATGCGGAGGGAACAAGCGGTTGTGAGGGCGACCGATGACCGAAGCGGAATGGCATACGTGCAGAGATGCGCTGGAGATGCTCCGGGCTATCCGAATGTCGGTGGGAACCCGGAAGAAGGAGCTGTTTGAATGCGCTTGCTGCCGACATCAATGGGTACAGCTATCGCCCAAATGCCATCGCCTTGTTGCTCAGATGGAGCGGCACGCCGATGATCCCACCCAACCGGAAGTCGGTGATGAACTCGTCACGGAATTCCATGCGGCTCGTCTCGAAGCGCCCGCGCAGATGCAAGGGGCGTTTGATGCCCTGATCTTGTCGGTGTGTGGGTATTGGGAGGTAGAACCGGACGAAAGAGCCGATGACGATCTCGCCTGGCGGGAGGAGTTGTACGCGCAGTCTTTGCTGGTCCGTGATATCTTCGGCAACCCCTTCCGCCTCGTGTCCATCGACCCCTCGTGGCTCACTTCCACCGTCGTCTCTCTCGCTCGGCAGATGTACGAATCGCGGGATTTCTCCGCGATGCCTATTCTTGCTGATGCCCTTCAAGACGCCGGCTGCGACAACACCGCCATCCTCGACCACTGCCGTGGACCTGGACCTCATACGCGCGGGTGCTGGGTGGTGGACAAATTACTGTCGAGGGAGTGAGCCTACAGGAATTGCGGTAGATTACACCCTTTCGGTATGATGATCTGAAAACCAACGCGAAACGAGACTTGAAAACATTTTGAAGAGGTATTCAGTGTCCACCATTATCGTTGATTACGGCGATCAAATCGACATCCCAGGATGGGTCGACGATTTCGGGTCTTTTCGCCGCTGGTTTCAATCCCCTGAGTTCCCCGAGACAGGCAAAATTTGCTTCATCAACAACGATATTTGGGTAGATCTCAGCATGGAAGAATTGTTCTCCCACAACTTTGTACGGACGGAAATCAACCGCATGCTGGCTAACCTGATGAAGCAAACAAAATATGGCCAGTTTGTTTCGGAGGGAATGCGTTTTAGTCATTTAGAAAGCAACCTTTCGACGGAACCGGATGGGATGGTCCTCTCAAATGAAGCGATTGACACCAGACGTGTGAAGTTCGTAGCTGGCGAAAAAGGGGAGCAGACCGAAGTTATCGGCTCTCCCGAAATCGTAATCGAGGTTGTCAGTCGTAGTTCGGAGGTCAAGGACACCGAATGGGCAATGACCGCGTACTTCGATGCGGAGATTCAGGAATACTGGCTTGTCGATGCGCGGGAAGAAGACAAGATACGGTTCGAGATTTACAAACGGGGTAAGAAAGAGTTCGTGGCAACTCGCAAGCAAAATGGCTTTGTAAAATCGGGCGTTCTTGGAAAGGTGTTTCGACTCGTTCGGTCCGAAAATGCATCCGGCAATCCGGAATTCACGCTCGAAGTCCGCTGATGGATTCTCACGCAGGTGAATGCCGCATGCAGCGCGACCTACTGGGCTTGTTCCTGCTGGCGACGACCCCCATGTGGCTTTTTCCACTCAGTGGGATTCTCGCCTGGTCGTCGAGCCATTGGGTCAGTGAAATTGGGCACTTCCTCACGGCCCTGGATATGGCCGGACTCTTTGGACTTTTCACAGCGCTGGGAGTATTCTTCACCAGTCCCATCTTACTCTTCTTCAGACGGTATCGTCGATATGCGGTGTTGGGCTTGGTCTTCGCTGTGATCTTCGTTCCCTGTGAATTGTTGGGTATTTATTGGGGGTCCAGCGGCCGGGATGAAAAAATCGAGCGTGTCGCCGAGCGCGGCCAGCCGATCGTGGATGCGATCAAGGCTTATGAGAAGAAGAACGGCCACCCACCCGGTTCGCTCGATGAGTTGGTGCCGGATTATCTCGACTCAGTTCCCACAACCGCGATCGGCGCGTGGCCAGAGTTCTACTACCGCACGAGGAATCCGAATCGGCACGAAGGAAATGAATGGGATCTCAGCGCTACAGTGCCTGGCAATCCAGGTTTCGGTCTCGCTCCTGGTGACTTGATGTATTACCCACGACAGAATTATCCGGAAGGATCTATTCTTATCGGCACTTGGCAATATTATCGTAAGCCGGACTAAAACGTGCGAGTGCAACGCGATGCACTCGCACGGAACAAACGGCCAAGCCCCGCGGCGAAGGAAGCCCAGGCTTCGACCTGGGCTGCTTTTACCTCCAGTCGATCGTTCCAAAGATACTGGTGGTGAACTGCTTCTTGCCAGAACTGATCGTCTTGGCGTTTTTGCCGTCCGCATCCGCAACGATCAGGAATGCCTCTGTCTCGATGGAAAAGTCTTCGGTCTTCAGCACATCTTTCTTCAGCGATTCGGGGTGTAGTTGCACCCAGGTATAAGCCACCTTCTTCCCGTCTGGCGACCATGCTACCCCTATCGACTGAGCGTTCTCGGGAAACTCGGCCAGCAGTTCTCGCTTCTTGGTTGCAATGTCCAGCACGTAGGGCTTGTTGCTCACACCCCACCTGCGAGCATCTTTGTCCTCCGGATCGGCGTCGAGGAACAAGATACGCTTGCCGTCCGGGGACAGCCGACCGGCTGCCCGAAACCAGGGGTGATCCCGAAGGTCGCAGAGCACAGTCACCTCTTTGTCGCCCATCGCAGCCACTCCAAGACGAGATTTCTTCGCTTTCAGGTCGCACTCCTGAACCAGAAACTTCTTCCCATCGCGGGACCAGTCGAGGACGCGGGTGTGGTCCGGCAGGGCAAGCGGCTCGGACTTGCCGGTGTCCGCATCAAGCAGGACATTCTCGAACACCACATCCGGCTCTCGGGCGGTCATCGTTGAGACGGCGAGTTTCTTCCCATCCGGCGACCAGCACGCTATCGGTATGTCGTAACTGGTGAAATCGATCGTCCGCGACGGCTTGTCCTCACCAAACTTCTGGATGACCACCTGCAGTGGCCACGGGTCGTCGCTCTCACCTGGACGCCGCGGCTTGTCCGTGTCGATGATAAATGCCGCCCGCGTTCCGTCTGGGGAGAGCCGGCCCTTGGAAACCGAACCGCTATCCTTCGGTGGAGTCAGTTCGGCACCCTCCTTTCCGTCCGGGGTCATGGCAATCAGACCGCCCTCGCGGACGAGGAGCAATGTTCCCGGTCCGGTGGCCTTCGCCGCGGGTTGCGGTTTCTTGTTGTCTGCTGGCTTCTCCTGTCGTGCAAGAACGACCGGCGGTTTCGCGGGTTCTTGAGCCGATGCCTCGGGGAGCATGGCCCGTGCGGCGATACACGCAATTCCGAGCAGGAATGCGCTGACTGCAACGGTCTTGAGCTTGAAGAGGAACATGGTTCGCAGAACTCCTTGTGAGAGTGCAGCCACCACCTGCGGGATGGGAACAGCCCCATCCACCAGAGCGGTGGTCGTGGATGCCAGCCGTAGCGGGACCGTTGCCGATGCCAGTTGCCCGAGCGCCCAGCCCAGCCCGGCCGCGCCGAGTGCGATACCCCGCTTCCGCAACCGGTCGGCAAGTATCTGCCGGGCCTTCGCCAACCGGCTGGAAAGTGTGCCCTCGGGGATGCCGAGCCTAACTGCAACGTCCTTGCGGCTCAGGCCATCGAGTTCGCACAACACGACTGCGGCCCGGAGGTGGTCCGGCAGGGTGGCTACCTCCTCGTCAAGGGTGCGGAGGACATCGGGGTCCGGTTCGTCCTGGGCGGAGACCGGGCACTCCGGAAGAGTGGGGGTCGGAACTTCCCGGGTACGACGGCGTGCAGACATAACTCGGGCCTTCTGAGCGGTGCGGGCAGCAACCCCGTAGAGCCATCCCCGGACCGCCTCTCGCGGGTGAACGTCCGTGGCACGCCGGGCAAGGACGAGGAACGCAGCCTGGAACGCATCCTCGGCCAGGTGGGTGTCCGACGTCACCCGTCGGCAAACACCCAGCACCATCGGGCCGAGTCGGCGGACCAGTTCGGCAAATGCAGCTTCGTCCCGGCTTCGGACGAACCGGGTGAGCAACTGCCCATCGGTCGCATCGGATTCGGGGGTCAGGAATGCCCGCCCGAGCTGAGCAACGGCTGCGGAAAGTGGCACGTTTGGCATTGGGGTC
>DASZJS010000923.1:0-13514 GCA_035947935.1 Gemmata sp.
ATCGAGAAAGCCCCAGACAGCCGGGGTGACAGCATCTGCCGCATCGATGCACCGCACGGCATCATCCGGGCGAGCCTGTCGGATGGCCTTCATCGCCATCCATCGACGCGTTGCGTGCTTTGGCGGAGGCTGGGGGTAAACTTGCGGCTTGCGGCCATCAATTGAGCGGTAGCGTTCGGATCGAAACAGCCGATGGAGGTTCCGTTCGATTTCGGGCCATTCGGGGTCGTGACTTTTGATCTCGGCAAGATGTTCGAGTGCTTCATCGAATCGCCCGGCAAACGCCAGGAGATCGACCAAGAGCCTACGAACAGCGGGATCGCTGCGCGCTGCAACAACGGCCGTCTCTTGAATGGCAATGGCATCCGCGAGCCGCCCTTCGGCAAGGGCATCGTGTGGGGTCATGCAAATAGTATAACTGACGTTCTTATCGCGCATTTGCAGTCCAGTGCAAATCCCGCCCTGTGGGCTCGTGCATTGCGGTAGACAGGACAACTTTCCCCGGCTATGGCTGGCCCGCGAATCTACCCAAACCCGACGGAGCGCCGTTGGTTCTCCACTTTGGGAAGGGCGGAGGAAGAGGGCGCGTCCGTGGCGGAAGTCACTACCGAGTTGATTGTCGAGACGCAGCACCTCACCAAAATTTACCAGAATCGCCAGATTGCGCTCAACGACGTATCCCTCTCAATCGAACCGGGTTGCGTCCTTGGGTTGCTCGGGCCAAATGGGGCTGGCAAAACCACGTTTCTCCGGCTGATCCTCGGTCTTCACCGACCAACCGCGGGCTGGGCCAAGGCGTTCAGCAAGGTTATGAGTCCGAACGCCGCGGAGCTTCGGAGACGGATCGGTTATATCCCGACCAATCCGCAGTTTCCCAAGGGAATGACGCCGATCACCTATCTCGATTACATCGCCCGCTTGTTTGGCCTCCCTAGCAGCATCCGAAAACCCAAACTTGCCACGCTCATCCGGGCTGTCGATTTGCTCCCCCACTCTGGCGACTCCATCGCCCACTTCACCCCCGGTATGACTGCTCGCCTCGCTGTTGCCGCCAGTCTCATCAACGAGCCTGACCTCCTGATCTGGGATGAGCCAACCCACGGTCTCGACATCGAAGCGCGGCGATCCATGCTCGAACTCATCAAGTCGCTTGCTGCCGAGAAAACGCTCATCATCAGTAGCCACAATTTGAGCGATGTGGATGAAGTCTGCAATCATGCCTGTGTGTTGAACAAGGGACAACTCATCTTCCACGGCACCCTGCAAGATTTGAAAGGTCGCATCCGCAAAAATCATTACGAACTCGACCTCGATGGAGAGCAGAAAGCCATCACCAAGGCCGTTGGTGTTCTCCGTGGTCTCAAGGATGTCACGCAGGTTTTGCTCCGCCACCGCAGAATGGAAGTGAAGCTCGGCGAAGAGACCTCAAACGCCACGTTGCTCGCACAAGTGTTTCAGGTGTTATCCGATCACAAGATCACACTCATCACGGTTCGCAGTGTCGGGATGCAGACCGAACAGGCTTATCTGGATCTGGTCGAACGGGAAGAAAGCCGCGGATTTGCCCGTCTTTACCAGAACGTCGAAGCGGCTTAATTGAGATCGCCAACGGGAGCCCTCATGGATGCATCGCCTTCTGTTGTGACTTTACGGTTCAACAAGTTTCTTCCCTACTGGGCGGTACTGCAAACCGACGTTCGACAAACGGTTCGGAGCTGGGTCTATCGCTTGTGGGTTCTCATGACCGTTCTGGCGGCCGGAGGCTTTCTTCTCTACCGCGTCGGATTGTATCGGGAAGCAGGGATTATCCAGTCGGCTGCCACTCAATGCGGCGATCTCTTTCGGATGATGGTAGTCGGTAGCCTTGCGCTGGTCGTGGTTCTGGCCGTTTCCGCGATCGGTGCGGAAAAGGGAACTGTGGCAGACTCGGTGCTTTCGCGTGGAATCAGCCGATATCAGTATTTTCTGGCCAAATGGCATGCGCGATTGGTTGTTGTGACCCTCACGTTCTCGCTTCTTGGGGCCGTTGTGCTGCTCGGCGGCTACTTTCTGTTCAAAGCCGATTCTGAATCGGACCTGACGCTGGCCGGGGGATTGGCGGCAGTTGGCGCTGTCGCCGCCGTGCTGGCAGTGATCGTGACGTGGGGAGTTGTCATCGGAGCGATGACAAATGGAACCGTCCTCGGGATTACGGTGTTCTGGCTGGTCCTGTACGGGGCCGGATTCCTGTTGTCGTTGTTGCCCGAGCCCTGGCCAAGCCCGGATCGCGAACTGGGGCGGCTCAAGTATGTTCTTCGGGGACAGTTTAACGAGGCGCTTCTCGGGAATCTCCTGCTCGTTTCGCTCGTTTTGTGCCTCATCGCTTCCGTCGTGGGCCTCATTGGATTCAATCGGCGGGATGTGTAAAATATCACTTTCGAGTTCGGGCTTTGAGCCAAGCCACCGACTAATCATCATGGAAATTCGCTTAGAATCGAGCATCTCTTCGCCCGCGGGTAGCCACGTGCGGGCGTTATTCGTTTCATGAACGTACAGTCCCCCACGACCCCCACCCCAGAATCGCACCATGAGTTCTCGTACGAGTCCAGCACTTTCGACTTTCGCATCCGGTCTGACGGCCGAGACCGCCTTTGATGTCCTTGCCGTTGCGAAAAAGCTCCAAGCGGGCGGCAAAGATGTCATCGCACTCCAGATCGGCGATAGCCCGTTCCCCAGCACACACTCGGCAATCAAGGCCGCACACGCGGCCATCGATGCCGGGCTCACACGCTATTGCCCATCTCCCGGCCTTCCGGAGTTCCGGGAAACAATCGCTCGAACTGTTCGCAGCGAGTTCAACATTCACGCGACCGCGGAGAACGTGGTTGTCGGACCTGGAGCCAAAGTTTTCGAGACGTACTTCTGCGAAGCGTTCCTCGAACCAGGCGATGCGGTCCTGGTGTTTGAACCCGCTTTCCCGACCTACGAGCCAAACATTGTCCGTCGTGGTGCCAAGCCGGTGTATGTGCCTCTTCGACAGGAGACAGGCTTCCGGCCCGATCCCGGAGCGGTTGCTCATTTCATCCGAACGGAACCGCGAGCAAAGGCGATATTCCTGAACTCTCCTCACAACCCAACCGGCGGCGTTGCCACCCAGGCGGATCTGAAGGCAATTGCCGATCTCGTCCGAGGCACGGGGATCGCGGTGTTCTCGGATGAGCCGTACTGCCACATGGTCTGGGAGGGACAACACCATAGCATCCTGTCCGAACCAGGGATGTTCGACCATTGCATGAGTGCTTTCACATTCTCGAAGAGTTACAGCATGAGCGGTTGGCGATGTGGCTATGCCATTGCATCGCCATCTCTTGTACAGATCATCGGAAAGATGATTAACACCTCGCTTTCCTGTGTACCCCCTGTTGTGCAGATGGCCGGCAAAGCCGCACTGGAAAATGATGCGATGGAGCGAGACGGAGTGATGAAGCAATTCCACGACAAGGTGAAGTTGCTTGTCTCAGAACTTCAAAAGGTCGATGGAGTGACTGTTCTGATGCCTGCCGGGACGTTTTATGTTTTCCCAAAGGTCGAGCCAATCTGTAGGCGTTTGGGAATCACTTCGCACGGACTGGCCATGTACCTGCTTGAAGGAGCAGATGACAAACGCGGTGTGGGCTGCCTGGGTGGCGAATGCTTTGGCGCTGCCGGGCAAGGCTTTTTGCGACTCAGTTGCGCGGAACCCGATGAGCGACTCGTTCAGGCCGTTCACTTCCTGGCTTCGGCAATTGAGAGGAAAGACCGCATCGCAACTTATCTGGATTCACATCCCAAATATCGGTTAAGGTGAAACGAGATGAGGAGGTGACTCTATGGATGCCAGTCAAACGTCCACACTGGATGAGGTCGTCTACCCCGAGAGCGATGGGAAGCCCAGGGCTGACAACACTCTCCAGTGGGACTGGATGGTCAAAATCGTCGGAGAACTCCGAGAGATGTTAGCCGGGCAAAACGTGTTCGTGGCAGGCCATCTCTTCTGGTACCCCGTGAAAGGAAGCTCAACCGCTCAAGCTCCGGACGCTCTGGTGGTCTTTGGCCGACCTCCCGGCTATCGAGGAAGCTACAAGCAATGGGAAGAAGACGGAATTGCACCCCAAGTGGTTTTTGAAATCCTTTCTCCAAGCAACTCCCGAGAAGAGATGGATGAGAAACTGCGTTGGTATGACCGGCATGGAGTGGAAGAGTATTACCTCATTGACCCCGACAAGAACCAGTTGAATGGCTGGGTACGATGCAATGATAATCTCACGCCTGTTTACGCGATTGATGGGTTCATCAGTCCAAGATTGAAGATTCGCTTCGCCGTGAATGGTGAAGTGGTGCTTTACACACCCGATGGCCGAGAGTTCCAGACCCGGGAAAAACGAATCGAGGAACTTCAGGAAAGATTGCGTAAGGTCAAACTGGCATTACGAAATGCACAAGAAGCTGCCCGCACCGATCGAGAGCGGAGCGGAAAAGATCTCCTGGCTGCAAAGCTTCGCGAACTTGGCATCAACCCCGACGACATTCTCACGTCCGCAAGTTGAATCGACGTTCACGCGGCATCACTGTCGTGCTCATTTATCCTTTCGCCGCTTCAGTTCCTTCATGACATCCTTCAGCGACCGGGTGTTGAACACATCCTGTTTGGTCAGCCATCCTCTCCGAGCGACCTGGACACCATAGCTAGTCAGACTCAATTCTCCCGGACTGTGGGCATCCGGATTAATGACGATCGGGATTCCCAAAGCTTTCGCTCGTTTGACGTGGACCCAATCCAGATCGAGGCGAAGAGGCTGGGCGTTGATCTCAATCATCTTTCCATTTTTTGCGGCGGCTTGAAGAACCTTTTCGAGATTGATCTTGTACCCATCCCGCCGAAGGAGGAGCCGACCCGTGCTGTGCCCGAGCATCGTCAGTGCGGGGTGTTCGAGTGCCTTACACACCCGCGCTGTCATTTGCTCCTCGGGCATCCCGAACAGCGTGTGAACGCTCCCCACGACGTAATCGAAACCGGCCAGGAGTTCATCGTCGTAATCGAGTGAGCCATCCTCCAGGATGTCCACCTCGGTCCCCTTCAGAATGGTCACACCTTCGAGTTGTCGGTTCACGCGATCGATCTCAGCCCATTGTTTGCGTACTGTCCCAGGCGGAAGACCACGAGCGATGGTCAGAGATTGTGAGTGATCGGCAACGCCGAAATACTCCCACCCAAGCTGCTTCGCCGCGAGAGCCATATCCTCCAGGCTGGCAGTCCCATCACTGTAAGTCGTATGGTTGTGGAACACACCACGGATGTCGGAATCGGTAACGAGGATTGGAACCTTCTTCGCGGCGGCAACATCAATCTCCCCTGTGTCCTCACGCATCTCGGGTGGGATGTACGCCAGACCCAACGCGGCGAAGATATCGGCTTCCTCTTTCGCGGGGATCGATTTCTTCTCGTTGGCCAGAGCGTATTCGTTCAGACTCAGTCCGCGGTCGATGGCACGCTGCCGGAGCCGGATGTTGTGGTCCTTGCTTCCGGTGAAATACAGCAAGGCAAAGGGATAATGTTCATCGTTCACCACGCGAAGGTCAGCATTGAGAATGACCTTCTCGCCCGTCAGGTGCATGGCCGCGACAATACTCGACTTGGTCGAACCGTGACCAATCACCTGGATGACCTCCGGAAGTTTTACGAAGGCATCCATGATCGGTTGCGGATCGGCACTGCTCACGAGGATGTCGATATCCTTGGCTGTTTCCCTTCTCCGGCGAAGGCTACCGCACAGCTCCGATCGAATCACGCCGGGAAGTTTTCGGATCTGGTCGAGAAGCGTCAGGCCCAGGGGAAGGGCCAGGTCGATCCGCACTCGATTCCCGACCTGCCCCAGAAAGGCTATCCCTTCCAGGATTTTCTGCTGGGTCTTGGCTCCGAACCCTTTCAGCTTGGCAACCTCACCGCGTTCGCAAGCCGCTTTCAGCTTTTCGATGGTATCCAGTCCGAGCGAATCGTGCAGAGCGATGATCTTTTTCGGACCCAGTCCCGGAATCCGAAGCATCTCGACCATCCCCGCCGGGATTGAAGCCCGTAGGTCTTCGAGAAAGGGAAGTTGTCCTGTCGTGACGAGTGTCGAAATTTTCTCCTGGAGGGTGGCTCCGATTCCGCGAACTTCACCCAGTTTCTGCTCGATCACCAGTTGTTTCAAATCTCCTTCTAGTTGCTGAATGGTCCTCGCGGCATTGTGGTAGGCATTGCACCGGAAGGCATTCTCCCCTTTAAGTTCCAGGAGCGTTCCAATCTCATCGAGCGATGCTGCAACCTCATCCTTTGTCATGGCTTCCTCCTACGGGAATAATCTGTGGAAGCTTCGGGATCACCTACCCTTGAGGATAGCAAACGAGGTGGCTCGGAAGAAATGTAGGAAGACAACTCCACCCTGTCGCTCACGCTTCGGAGCGTGAGCGACAGGGTGAACCGATCACGCCGCAATCTTCAGTAACGGGTTAATGGGTATCGAGACTGCAGTCCGTCGCCGGGATGGAGCGTGGAGCATGATTTCCATGCCGTTCACGATCCGATCCGGGCCGCGACCATCGAAGAGATTCCGCGCACAACGGCTCATCCCCTTCCGTTCCATCGGATCATCGAGGAGCATATCGACGGCCTCCCGCAGTTGCTCCGCCGGTACATCCGCGGCATGGCCAAGGAACGTCGCGACCCCCTCCTCATCCATCTTCTTCCCGTTCATCCCGTGTCGGGTGGTTTGGCTCAGAATCAACTGTGGGATACCCACCACACAGAGTTCCGGCGACCACATATCCCCACCCGAGAGAGCAAAGTGGACTCGAACCAGCCGCGTCAGCAGTTCCTTGCTCTCGGTCACAATCTCGACCGCTCCATTCGAAGCATCGGCCAAGTCGAGTAACTCATCGTATTGCCAGTGGTGAGTCCGAACCGCAACGGTGACTTTCTGGACTTTTCCCATCTCAAGAAGCTGTCGAGTTCGGGTCAACGTCTCACCGGCCGGATCATCGTCTCCAAACGCCACGAGTGCCCGGTAGGGTTGGGGTGGCTCTGTTGCTCGGATGGTCCGCTGTCGCCGGAACACCCCCCGACAGAGAGCAAACCGATGACCCAGCAACCGCTGGCATCCCGGCCCAACCCGATAGGGCTTTTTCCCCGGCGCGAGTAGTGGATTTACCACCACATCCACGGGGAATATCATCTGGGCCGAAGAATCGAAGACCACCACAAGGGTTCCGGTTTGCTTAAGAGCTTCGAGATAATCCGGTGTCATACCGTCACCCGCGACCACGACGGCGGCCGCGTTCGACTTCCGAATCTGGGCAAGCGTCGCCTCCAGGTCGCCGGGCGAACCAAGCGGTTGCTCGGCCGCGGCCCAGTCGTTGTTAGCCCGACTGATCCCGGTCGCCATCGAGAGCGGCTCGAGATAACTGAAGAAAAGCGTGCCCCGCCGTCGCCGCTGAAGAGCGGCCGCAAGCGACAAGCACTGATAGAGGGGCTCCCATCCCCCCTCCGGTGTTCCATCACAACGGAAGAGAATAGGTCCGCGAGTTGCATCCATGCACAACGCTCCTGCCACAACCAGGGGTGAGGATGGCACTCTGACTGGCAAGTTGTGGGTTGGTCCGCTTCCGTGGAGAAGCAATCGGCCGTCCGAGAGAAGTCAAGAGTCGGAATCGCTCCGCTCGAGTTCTCTCGTCGTCGATCGCTCTCCCGGCAGGGAGGTATCCCGTTACCAGGCAGTAGTGCGAACCGGGTGGTGTGAAGTGTTGGCCGCCTGGAGCGAGTCCAGAGCGCATCGATGTGATGCGCACGAGCGGGACCGAGCTACGACACCTCTTCTCCGGCGGGCCATTCCGTGGCCCAATTTCCGTGCAGCCGAGGGTTCCGGTCCTCTGATGCAGCGGGTTCGACAGGTGGGTTCCGGTCCACCAACCGAACGAGTGGGATCGTAATTCAGATTTCGCGCAACGAACAAGGGCAGTTTCTCAATCGATTAAATTGCAGAGAAAATGCGGAAGATGGGGGATGTTCCACGTGGAACATTTGCTGAAGGGATTCGGAAAGGATGAAGGATGAAGGATGAAAAAAACCACGACTTGTCTTTGCCCTATTTTCCTTTCGCATCACTTCTGAGAAATGTTCCACGTGGAACATTACCCAGATTCACTCTCTGGCTGACCTCTCATAAGGGACGAGGGGTGAGAGAAGAAAAAGACTAAGAGCCTGTGGCAATATTAGCCTACGTGGTTTCTCGTTCCTACGCTCTGCGTGGGAACGATTCTTTGGACGCTCTGCGTCCCTGAGCAATCCAAGCCAAATCACCGCAGAGCGGTGGAAGAGACGTTCCCACGCAGAGCGTAGGAACGAGGTTAGGTTAACGTGCCAATCCGCTGTCAGTGGGTTAATTTTGCGACAGTCTCTAAGGCGTGTCGAGGTTTTCTTTCATCCCTCATCCTTCATCATTCATCCTTTCCAGCAAACCCGACTTCCCCCACCGGCACGGAATGGTATGAGGGACACTCCCCATTGGATGGAAGTGTTCTTGAACGGAGGAAGTGATGGAAACAACAAAACCGCGCCTTGGGCGGGGTTTAACTGCCCTTCTCGGTGATCTGAACGCAGGGAATGGCACACCGCATGAAGCTGGACCGGTCAGTAAACTGGTAACGGCAAAAATCCAGTTCAATCCCTACCAGCCACGGAAGCGATTCGATGAGGATGAGCTGAAAGCCCTCACCGAGAGCGTGCGGGTTCATGGCATCCTCCAACCGCTCGTTGTTCGCTCGATTGGCGATGGTTACCAACTGATCGCGGGCGAGCGGCGACTCAAGGCCGCCCAAAATGCTGGTTTGCCTGAAGTGCCCGTGCATGTCGTCAACTTCGATGACCAGCAGGTATTTGAAGCCGCTCTGGTGGAGAACATCCAGCGGTCGGATCTGAACCCAATCGAGAAGGCTCAGGGGTTCAAAGATTACCTCGACAAGTTCGGACTCACTCAGGATCAATTCGCGCACCGCCTCGGGCTCGACAGATCATCCATCAGCAACCTTGTGGGTCTTCTGAATCTCCCAGTGGAGGTGCAGGACGCCGTTCGCCTCGGACAGATGACTCTCGGGCACGCGAAGGTGTTGAAGGGCGTTGCGGAGCCCGAACGCCAGATCCAACTGACTCGTGAAACGATCCTCAAGAATTATTCGGTCCACGCACTGGAACTGCTCGTCAAGCAGCAACGGATCGAAGCGGTGACCTCGGCCGCCAACGAAGTCGCACCTCGACGAGAAGCACCCGAGAAGACCGCTCACGTCAAGGGTCTTGAGGATGAACTCCGTCAACGGCTGGCCGTTAAAGTCGAGATCCGGGTCAAGGCCAAAGACAAGGGACAAATCGTGATTGGGTTTGAGACGAACGACGATTTCGAGCGGATTCTGGAAGCGCTGAAAAAGTGATTGAAGCGAGCCATGCCCGAAGACCCCCGATGCGTTCGGGGGTCGCTTCGTTTTGACTTCGCCACAGCCCATAACCACCGGCTCATCTCTCCGTCTTGTCGGCAATCGCCAGATCGATTACCCTTTGCTCACGTACCAGGAGGATCTCTCATGCGATCACGGATGTTCGCCTTGGTTGGTCTGGTTGTCGGTCTAGGAACAGTCTCGGCCCAAGTCGAGTTCAAGCCCTATGCATCGTCGGCGGGACGATTCAAAGTTCTTTTTCCAGGAGCAGTGAAAACCGAGACATTTGATGTGAAGATGGACAAAATAGACCTGAAGGTAACGGTCGATTCGGTAGAACTGCGAGCAGGGACTTCATTCCTGGTAACATATGTCGATACTCCGGATGAGGTAACCAAAGCTCCTGTCGGGCCACGGTTCGATAAGGTTCGAGATGCCAATAAGGGCGAGAATGGGAAAGTCCTCGAGGACAAGGAACTCACGATCGGAGTCGAAAAGTACCCAGCGCACGATGTCCTGATCGAGAACGCCAACGGATGTATCCGGAACCGCATCATCATCGTGGGTGCGCGGCTCTACCAGGTAATGATCCAGGGATCGAAGGAAGTGGTCACCTCCCCATCCGCGGATCAGTTTCTGGCTTCTTTTGAGGTAACCAAGTGATTTCCATCTGGCTTGTCGCAACCGCGATCTTGACCTTCGCTGGCGAGCAACCGATCCATCAATCCAAAGGTGAGGATTACGCTCCCAAAGAAGGGAATTTCAGCATCCGATTCCCCGGCAAGCCAAAGGAAACCACCCAGACAACGAAGAGTCCAATCGGTGAAGTGAAGGTGTTCACCGCGACGTATGCAACCAGTGACGGCAATGTCTATATGGTGAGCTATTCTGACTTGCCCGAAGGAGCTACGAAGTCCGAGAACCTCACCACCCTGTTCGAGGGTGTGCGAGAAGGAGCGAAAGGCAAGGATGGAGAGGTTCTCGTTGCCGACAGATTCGAGTTTGGCCCGAACAAGCTGCCCGGTTTCGATCTCGAACTGAAGAAGGAGAAAGGCAACCAGCGCGTGAAATACCGGATCATCGTGCGCGAGAAGCGGCTTTACCAACTGGCTGTTGTTGGTTCAAAAGACTTCGCTCAGGGCAAGGAAGCCGCAGCGTTCCTGAAATCCTTCGACTTGCCCAAGTAACCCCCCCAGGTGCCCCATGCGATGGCGTTTGATAATGGTGGGTATCGTCCTCTTCAGCACAACTCTCTCGGCGCGGGACGAAAAGAAGTACGAGTCCAAGGCGGGAAGGTACAAGGTAACATTCCCAGGTGCGCCAGAAATCTCGACCAAGAAGGTCGATGACGGTGAGTTGAATATCGCGAGTGTTGGCCAAGGCGGAGGCGGGTTTCTGGTCATCTACACCGATCTCAGTTCCGACAAGTTGAAGGAAGCCAAGCCAAAGGAACTCCTTGTCAGCGGCGAGAAAGGATTGATTGAGAGCTTCAAAGCCAAGATCACCTCATCCAAGGACATCGAATTCGGGAAGCAGAAGTTCCCTGCCCGGCAACTGGAGGCCACGGCATTCATCCCCGATGAAGCGATCAACATCAACCTGCGAATGACGATGATTCTCGCGGACAACCGGCTCTATCAGGTGTTTGTTTTTGGCCCCAAGGATCTGCCGAAGGGAAAGGAAGCGGATACGTTCTTTGAGTCCTTCGAAATCACGAAGTGAACCCGGGCTACCGGGCGCGTGTCACACTTTATAAGATGATCCATGCGGGAGGAACGCCACTCGCACGATTCGGGGCGTAGCGCAGCCTGGCTAGCGCGCCTGCCTTGGGAGCAGGAGGCCGTGGGTTCAAATCCCGCCGCCCCGACTGAATCGAAGTTCTGTCAGCCGAAGCAGTTAAGCTTACCTCCCGATGGTCGGGAGTGCGGCCGAAGACATCAGGTAATGGTGTAGTAGTACACCAAAACTCCCGGTGCCTCATGCCGCGTCCCAAAAAGTCAGTCCCTTCGTATCTTCACCACAAGCCAACCAATCAAGCCTTTATTCGCCTTCCCGATGGGAACGGCGGTCGTGAGTACATCTACTTGGGAGAGTACGACTCGCCCGAGTCGCGGGTCGAGTATGCGAGAATCGTTCAAGAACTCGCTGTCTCCCCTGTTCCAAACTCGGTCGATCGGATCGTGACGGGCAAGTCAGACGTGACGATGAGTGAACTGCTCAATGCGTACCGGAAATACGCGGAGCAGCACTATCGCCATCCGGATGGAACCCCCACCAGCGAAATTTCGGTCATCAAGATCACCCTGAAGGCGTTTCGCGAACTCTACGCCGACAAGCTCATCTCCGAATTCGGCCCGCTTTGCGTAAAGGCTACCCGGCAGAAGTGGATCGAGGAAAATCATACGCGGACGGAATGCAACCGGCGCATCAAAATCTTCAAGCGCATCCTGAAGTGGGGACTGTCCGAAGAACTCGTTCCCGCCGCGGTTTATCAGGCCGTTGCCGCAATCGCCGGACTTCAACGCGGTCGCACACAGGCCCGCGAACTCCCGCCCGTCCTGCCCGTCCCGGATGATGTGGTCGATGGCACCCTCCCTATCTCAGCCGGCACGTCCGCGGACTGGTCGAACTCCAACGCCTGACCGGATGCAGACCCGGGGAAGCTTGTTCGATCCGCCGCTGCGACATCGATACGGGCGGGTCGATCTGGCTCTACAAGCCGCCACTTCACAAGGGAAGCTGGAGGGGCAAGTCCCGCGTTATCGCCATTGGACCGAGGGCGCAGGAACTCCTCAAGGAGTTTTTCACGGCCAACTTCGATGATTACCTTTTCTCGCCCCGACGCGCTAGAGAGGAACGGATTGCCGAAAAGTCCACCAAACGCCAAACCCCCCGATACCCGAGTCACATGAAGCGGAACGCTGAGAAGCGAAAGACGAACCCAGAGGTAACACCCGCAGAGCGGTACTCGAAAGATAGCTATGCGGTTGCCATCGACCGCGCCTGCGATCAGTCATTCCCGCCCCCGGGCGTTCTGGCTCAACGGGAGGGGGAAACCTACGTGGCATGGTGGGGACAACGAATCCGGGGGACATGGGTCGGGGGACGGCTGACCCCTGCCCAGAGAGCAGAGGTGAAGGCATGGCGGATAGCCCACCGATGGAGTCCCAACCAACTTCGGCATAGTCACGCGAGGAAAGTCCGGAAGGAATTCGGATTGGAAGCGGCTGGTGCTGCTTTGGGACACTCGAAAATGTCCGCGACCGAAATCTACGCCGAACGTGATACTCAATTGGCCCTGAACGTCGCTGCAAAGATTGGGTGAGGACTACACGACCGCGGTACTATCCGTCTATACTTTCCATGCCTTTGGCTGCCGTCTAGTTCCCCTTGACCTGAAACTCTCGATCCGACGCATTGCCGAGATCGCCCGCTCTGCCCGAGTCCTACAGCTCGAAGGTCTCTTCGATGTAGCTCCGAGTCAGCGAAGCGAATCGACCTGGGACATCGACCTGCCCATCGACAATATCGACTGGCAGATAGGGCTCATCATCGGGCCAAGTGGCTCCGGCAAATCCACACTTGCCCGTGAGGCGTTCCCTGGTGTCCCGTTCATCTCGGCAAACGCGGGTTACGAATGGCCAAGCGACAAGGCGGTTGTGGATGGTTTTCCCGCTGACCTGTCCGTCAAGGACGTGACGGGTGCCCTGTCCTCCGTGGGGTTCTCGTCCCCTCCGGCATGGCTTCGCCCATTCCGGTGTCTCAGCACTGGTGAGCAGTTCCGGGCAACCGTCGCCCGTGCCCTGTGTGATCCCGTGCCCTTGGTTGTGATCGATGAATTTACGTCGGTCGTGGACCGCACCGTTGCCCAGATCGGCAGTGCAGCCGTGGCCAAGGCGATCCGGCGGATACCGGGCAAGCGGGTGGTTTGCGTGACCTGCCATTACGACGTGGAAGAGTGGCTCTGTCCGGACTGGACACTGGAGATGCCCAAAGGCGAATTCGCCCGGAGGTCACTTCAACGCCCGCCAGTT
>DASZJS010000924.1:0-5235 GCA_035947935.1 Gemmata sp.
CAACCCAATCAATGGGCCGAGGATACGTCCGAGCGCAGCAAACGATTGATTTACCCCCAACACTTCACCCTGACGGCCGGGGTCGCTCCGCTTCGACACCAGCGCGGACACCGATGGGTTGACAAACGCGAATCCAAACACCGCAGCCGCCAGCGAGCAGTAGAACGAGACCTGGAGTCCGGCGGCGTTCTTGCCCTCACCTGCCATCCACGCAACCGCCGCGAGTCCCGCCAGCCCCAAGAACATCATCCCAATCCCGATACTGAGCAAGCGCTCCTCCGATGCCTTCCCTGCGAATCGGCGGTAGAATCCGCCCTGCGCGACCATCAGCACAAGCCCGACATAAGAAAAGACCAGGAAGTTATCCTCATCGTTGAGCTTGAACGCAGACGCCGTGAACATGGACAGCGTTCCCTCGAAGTTAGCGAACGCAAAGATCACGAGGAAGTAAATCAGCACCAGTGCGCCGATGGTCGGCATCCGCAGAACCTCCATCGTCCGGCTGAGGCTGAACAATACCTTGTTGGCTGGGGCAGTTCCCGGTCTCCGGGTTTCGGGCAGCAATCTGATCGCCAGCAAGAGCGCACCAAACGACAACAAGGATGCCATTGCCCCCGGTGCCCAGTGAGCCTGGTCGAACATCGTGAGGCCCAGGTACCCGATCAGTGGACCAAATGTGAATCCAATGCCGAACGCTGCGCCGATGAGAGCCATTCCCTTCGCTCGCTTTTCCGGGGTCGTACAATCGGCAATAACGGCGGCGGCGGAACTCACACTGGCCCCGGCAACGCCTGCTCCGAGTCGCGAGAGGAACAACAACCCAAGAGCCAACCAGGACAGTTCAGACGAAATGTTTGATGCTATACCGAACAGCCCATAGAACACCACCGACCCGGCCAGTCCGATGAGCAGCACCGGTCGGCGTCCGATGCGATCCGACATTCGACCCCACATCGGGCTGAACACGAACTGCATCAGCGAAAAAATGCTAAACAGGATTCCCAGAGCCGCTCCCCGGAGTGACGCTGGGAGAACTCCCATATAGGTTGTGGAGTAACGCGGCAGAAGCGGCAGAACGATTCCAAATCCAAGAAGATCGATGAACACCACCAGGAACACGATGAACATCGCGGACCTGGGTGAAGCTGAGGGCTTGGAGTCTGATATCGAGGCAGCGGTGGTGGGTGTGGTCATGCGGAGAAGATACGGTCAGTCCTGCCGCCCGCACAGTCCACCTCTACGGTGTGATTTCCCCGCCCTCTGCGACCGATACCGACGATTCCGTCGCATTGCAGTTGACCAAACCACCTGAACCGACGACAGTTTAGAGTGGATAATTCGGTCTCCGGGATATCCACCCGTTCAGGAGTGAGGAGACTTCGGATGGCCCTTGCCGATACTTACACCCGCTCCGCTTCGCCAGACGCGGCAACCCGTACTGCGTTTTTGGTGGTGGATACCGAAAGCATCCCGGACGGTCGGCTTTTGTCGGCCGTCAAATATGCCAGCGACAATCTGAGCCCCGAAGAGGCCATCGAACGGGCACGCACCGAAGCTCGCGAGACAAACTGGAACGGCTCGGACTTCCTTCCCGTCACCTTCCAGGTGCCGGTCGCCGTGTGTGTGCTTCGCGTGGGTGCCGATTTCACATTGCAATCGCTGGCCTGCCTCGATGTACCTCACTTTCGACCCCGAGAAATCGTCAAGAAGTTCTGGCTCGGCGTATCGTGCTACAAAGCCAAACTGATTACGTTCAACGGGCGGTCGTTCGACATGCCCCTTCTGGAACTCGCGGCGTTCCGTTACGGGTACTCGGCCCGGGACTACTACCAGAACAGCCGCAACCGGTTCAACGGACCCATCGACTTGTGCGACTGGATGACCAACTTCGGGGCGTGTCGGATGGCGGGCGGTCTCGATCTGCTCGCAAAGCTGCTCGGCAAGCCTGGGAAAATGGGGATATCGGGCGAGCAAGTGTATCAAATGCACCTGGAAGGGAAGTTCCAGGAGATCAACGATTATTGCCTCTGCGACACGCTCGATACGTACTTTGTATTCCTTCGCACGCGCATCCTGACAGGCGACATCAATCTGGAGCAGGAAGCCGAGTTGATTGCGAAGGCCAAGGAGTTGCTCGAATCGAAAGCCGCCGAGTTCCCGATCGTGCGGCAATACATCGAGAACTGGACGGAATTCCCATCTCCGTGACCCACGAACTGTCAACGAATGTTGCTCCCGAAGCCCCGATTTACTGCGTTTCATTCAGTCGTCAAAAAGTGGCAAAAAAGCTCAAGCCGCTGCTAATATGTCGCTGTAACCTCAATTTCAGTCACACTTTGTCCGAATTCTAATAATTTAGCTTCGTTTGGCAGAATCGACCACTTTTTGTAACTATTTCAGATTATTATTAATATATTTGTATGATATATAATACATGCTTAGTATTATGTTGGCACGTTGAAAAATGGCCGCACAAACGCAGGTGGCAGGTGGCCGGTGGTCTGAATTCACTTCCTGGGTCGCCGCTCTAAAGCTACAATCATTTTTCGCGCATTTCGTCCTGCGTGCGGAGCGACCGCAGTGAATCAGTTCGCTTTCATCCCACTAGCCATCATCGGTGTCATCCTCCTGGTTGGCGGCGTTGCATTCGGTATCTGCATCTTCCTCGCCTGGCGGGCACGCACGAAGATCGCTGCCATCGAAGCGGCACGGTCAGCCGACGTTGGCGACCTCGACGATGGGTACTGGAAGTCGTCCGGCCGCGTGGTCGCTCTGGAAGAACCGCTCGTTAGCCCGATGACCCAGACCGAATGCGTGTTCTACACCTTCCAGGTGGATGAACTGAGGACGCGCACCGTCACGACCACCACCTCCCGGCCCGGCTCCCGAGGCGGCTTCCAGACCGGCACTCGAACCGAGACGTACTGGGAGACGGTCATCACCGACCGGCAGGCGATTCGATGTGCAATCCGGGACAAGACCGGCGAGGCCCGAGTCGATCTGCTGGATGCCGAGACGATCCTCAACCCATCGGCCCACTCCACATCCGGGACATTTCAGAACTGCCCAGCGCATCTCCAGCGGACCTTGTCCCGGCGGTACGGATTCTCCACCAAGGGACTACTGTTCAACAAGGGATTGCGGTACACGGAGACCGTGATTGAGGAAGGGGACAAGCTGTTTGTAATCGGTGATGTCGAGGTGAGCCGTCGCGGCGAACCGGAGTTCATTCGAGGGAGGCAGCCGTTCATCGTGTCCGACCGAAGCGAGGCCAAGTTGGTCGGGCACTTTCGGACCCGGGCCGCTTGGTGGCTTGTCGGGGCAGGAACAGCGGCCGTCCTCACTCCTGTGTTCGCCATCGTGTTGTCGATCTTTGCGTTCAAGGGTCCGAACGCGCGGAACGATGCGAAGCCACTCGCCGCGGCGGATGCCGAAGCGGAAGGGCAGGCTGTTCCGAATGGGTTCATGCAGAACAACCCCGGTGGGCTTATCCGAAACGACAACGCCAGGCCGCAACCCAACAATCCTCTCTTCCCGGACATAATCACGACGGCGATCGCGGAACTTCGTTCGCCCGACCCTGTCGCTCGGGCGCGAGGGGCAATGGTCCTGACAACCACCAAGCAAGACCCGGCCCGTCGGGATGAGGTACTCAAGGCGTTGCGGCCGGTGACGACCGATGCAGACCCCAACACCCGCACCTGGGCTCTCCGGGCCATTATTGTCTGGGAAAAGGGACCGGACTCCACCACGGAGGGGTACTACTATCAGAATCAGACACAGGAACTTCCCGATGTGGCGATCCCGTGGACAGCCGCTCTCGACCCTGTACCCGCTCCCTCGGAAGGTCCGGCTGCGCCGTGGGGAGCGATACCGCTCGGATTCCTTTATAAGACTGTCGTTTTCCCCGGCTTGTCAAGCCCCTTTGTCGCAGTCAGCCCCAAACAACCAATGGGCAGGCCGGAGGTGGAAGGGCTGACCCTGGTATACGACTTGCGAACGGGGCGGCCGGCCACCACGCCGTTCCTTGCGAAAGCCGCCCTCGGAGAACGGTTCGCACTCGCCCCGGACGGGAAGTATGTGGCCGGACGTGTAACCAACTTACCTTCCAAGTCCACCATTGAGGTGATCGAAACCACAACCAATCGACCCATCCAACGAATCGTGGCCGGTCGTGGCAATGAGTTCGCTTCCCCGATCGAATTCATCGGTCCCAACCAACTGTTGACCATGACACACGAAAACCAGCTTCCGGACCCCCAGGAGAGGACCGACTACAAGGTGTGGGACATCAGGACCGGGCAAGTGGTGTCCGAATTTTCCTACGACCTTGTGTACGGCCCCAAATGGGGCGCGTTGAGCAGCGGCGGTCGGTATCTGGTCTTCCAACAAGTGCAGACGGTGATCGGCTATCGGCTGGTGATCTTCGACCTGACCACCGGGAAGGTGGCCGGCGACGTGATATTTCAGCCCAAGAGCGAGCCGCACGGACAAGCAGCCGGGATTACGTTTTCGCCGGACGGCAAGGAGTTTGCGATACTGTGGCATCTCGGCAAGAAGCCAGACTTGTGGGCCAAGATACTGGTGTTCGATGCGACGACCGGAAAGCGTCTGGCAGCACACTCTCTCGGCTACGAGATGAAGAACATCGACTCTCTCTGGTTCGAGGGTGGACCGCGCTGCATCCAGTGGTTGCCGAACGGGTCGGGCTGGCTGATTTGCGGACACCTGGTGGTAGACCGACAGACGGGGGCGGTGACAGGTCGGGTTGGGGTCGAACCGAAGACGGCTGGAGATATCCCACCGCGGCGATTCGTTGGGCCTGGGTTAGTAACGACGCTCATCAAGAGCGGTATCGACACCGGCTTGACCCTGGAGCCCGTGTGGACCGCCGACCGCTGACGTAAACAGCTTGCCCAACGTGGAGTTTGGTGCAATGTCGCTCCGCCAGAGTATCATCAACGATCGCCTTGAAGAACTGGTCACGTCCTCGGGCGACGAGCCGGACATGGCGTTCATGAAATTTGTCTATGCGACAATCAATTACGGCGATTATGAGGATCTACAGCCGGAAGACGTGGTCGATGGCGGCCAAGACAAGGTTAAACTCAGCCGGGCGGTCCCCCGCCCGGCTGGTCTTCAGAACCGTACGTGAGACTTTCGCACTCATACGGCTCCTCACAGAGGCAATCCTGGTCATGGACACTTCCCAACGGTTCAGATCCGCCCGGACCA
>DASZJS010000925.1:0-4176 GCA_035947935.1 Gemmata sp.
CCTTCGCCGACCAGCTTGTAACGACTGCGCGGGCAAGGGTGAAGTCGCGGGCAATCAGACTCTTTGGCGTCGGTTGGAGAACATCAAATGTCCCCGTGAACTTGTTGCCGTTGTCCCAGGTAATGCGATCGGGGTTCAGGAAGCGGGTTTTGAAGTTGAATTCGTTCGGGTTCGGATCGTCTGGGTCGCTCGGATTGTCGGATAGATGTTTCGTTTTGGCATCGGAATCGTAATCGATGGTCACGCCATTCCGGGGAAACTGCTCACCCTTGATCATAACCAAGGAATCCAGTTTCGCAGCGGTTGGAATGAAAGCGGCACAAAACTGCTGAACTTTTGTTCGGATCAAGCTGCGTCCGGTGGGTGTCTGGGTCTTGGCGAACTGAGTCTCCACCTTGGCTAACCACTCGCCGGCCTTGGTGGGATTTTTTAGCGGTTCGGGGTCGGCAAAGAGGGCGAGGAGTTCCTCCTTCGCAGCCCACTCATCGGCCCGTCGGATCGCATCCTTCGCATCCGCGAGTACCCGGCTGGGCAGGGTGAGGCGAGCATCATCGGCCTGGTTTAACTCGATCTTGAGCAACCGCACTTGCTCGCCGATGGCGCGCGGAGCCCCGAGAGCCTTCTTCACGTCTGGGCTATCGCTTTCCGTGGGAAGCGGCAGCGGCAATTTCAGAGCTTTGGTGTACGGCTCTTTCGCGGCGTTCTCCAGCGCCTTGATTACCTCAACCCGGCATTGCACTTTCCACGAGGCGACCTTGGTCGGGTCGGAAAATCGCGAGTCAGTCGTGTAGTTGTTCAGAAACAACTGGAAGCCCGCTACGACCGCGGTGGCGGATTCGGGGCTATCGATACCCGTCGGCGCGTTGAGAAACCAATCGTCAATTGCCTTTGCGGCCTTGGCTAACTTTTCCTTGCTGGATTGCCATTCCTCGTACTTGCTCTTCAACGCGCCTTCGTATTTGGGGGAACCAACCTCGGAGAGAAACTTGTCCAGGTCGTTCAAATCGGCCGAGCGGGCCGCAACCGACTTGATGAGTGCCTTACAGTCATCGTCGGAAACGCTGTCGCTTGCTCCCGGCTGACGGAACTGGAAGGCAACCGATTCCACCGTTCGGATGTCGCCAACCCATTTTTCGATCTTTGCCTTGGCGGCGGCGATTTGATCCTTCCCCGGCAATCCCTTATCGGATGGCGGCTCCGACACAATCAAATCGACGCGAGATGCGCCTAGGCCCTGCCACGACCCGTAAGCAAAGAACGGGATCGCCAGAAGCAACACAATGACACCACTCTTCAACCCCGACATGGTGACTCCTGCTTCAAGGCCCTCACCCCCAACCCCTCTCCCTTGCCTACTTCTTGTTGGTTGGGGGTTTTTGCGTCTTGGTTGGCGAAGTGGGTTCGGGTTCGGGTGGCTTGGTTTGTCCACCAAATTTTATTACGACCGCCGCAATAAGGATAATCAGCGCGATAACTCCGACAGCAATCACGGCCAAAACTCCACCCGACAGTCCGGACGAGCGTGACCTCCGCGCGGCACCGCGACCCCGCCCCTTCGCTTTCTTGGCACGTTTGGTTACTTCCGATGAGAAGCCCGCATCCTCTTCCTCACCGGATGATCTTCCACCCGTTGGCCTGGAGTATCGTTCACCGGATGTTGGAACCGGAACTGCTAGCGACTCGCGGATTCGGGCCTCTGCCTCCGGCACGAATGGAACCCTTCGATTTTCATCGAGAATGTTTTTGTGCCAATTTTGCATCACATACTTGCGAACGAAGTGAACCTGGAAGGCCACGCGCGTTTCGACCGGGCAGCTCTCCGAAAGTACCAGCCAGTGAGCCACTGCTGTGCGGGCGGAGTAGTATTCGTGATTAATCGGGTAGCACGACAGGAAGGCAGCGGCAAAGGGGTCCAGTTGCCTGGTATCTCGCGAAAGATCGAGTTTGTCGAAATCGCCTTTGAGATACACTTGCCGCAAACCCATGACCGGATCATTTGGCCAGAATATCTGTAATGCTTTGAGCAACTCGTCTGAGCCAAACCCCGTGGCCGAAGCAGGGTTAGCCATGACGGCAAGCAAGGTATCGATGGCATTCAACTTTGCCGGTCCACCCTCGGGCAGTACCGACCGCAGCGGAATACCGGCCGCACCCAGCGATTGCTTGGCCTTCTTCAACTGATCGTATAGCGTTTGTTCCCACTCATCGTCTTCAAATAGTTCGACACTGAGCAGGTCCAGATAATTGTTCCAGATTTGCGTTGCGGCCGGGTCGGCCCGGAACCCCGCAAGCAACTTTGCCAGGTGGTCGTTCTGAAACAGGAATCCCTGCCATTCCGGAGCATTGTACACGTTCAGATCCGCAAGCAGCTTCAGCCAGTCGGTTGCCTCCACGATGGCCGCTCCGGCATCGATGAGCCGGTCGAGAAACGCAATAGATGCTTTCGAGTGAGGCTGAAGCAGACTATAGAGGAATACCGGGTCCGAAGAGATATAGCGGCGTGCGTGTTTCAGATAGCCCGCAAGAACTGCTGGCGGAGCCGACAGGAGGTGACGGCGGACGCGGTCGCGCAAAGACGAACGGAAGGGCGCAGTTGCCGGCAATAGCCAGTTATTCTCATCCGGACCCATGACGACAAAACATGCGTATCCCTGCCACTCGGCCGGGCTTTGGGGCGACAGCAGGGCGGTTAGTTCATCCTGACTGTTCGGTGCCAGAAGATGATGGTCGGGCCAGACCTTCACGGCCGCGCACGCCGCTCGGAGCCGACTGCGCGTCGTGGTGGGCAAGCTCGGCAGTTGTTCATCCAGATTCTTGATGGCCTTTTCCAACTGAACCTTGGCCTCTTCCGCATCCGCGACCTCTTGCACCACCACCCACCGGGTATCCCACCCCGCGAGATCGCCCCTGATGAGTGCCTTGGCGGCATCCCGGCGGAACTCATCGAGTCGGGCAGGCTCGGCCAGCCAATCCTTGAACGTCGCGCGAATCCGGGGATCGGTCATGGCCGCGGCACGGACGTGCGGCCAAATCTTCTCCGCCCGTTGAGCGAGAGATGCGGCACCACGGACATCGGCATGGAGTGCCAACAGATCGTCGATTGTCGGCTCACCGCTGTTCATGCGGGCTACTGCCCGCGCCAGGGGAACCATTTTGGTGACCCGGCCCAACGCATCCCTCTCGTTGCCGATGAGCCGGTGAACGTCCGCGAGCAGATCCCATTCTCCTTCGGCCACGAGGTCAATCAGTTCATTCAGACCCGGTGGGAACGAGCCGGAGAATTCCTTGGACGATCGCTCCGGGCGGAGAGTGTCCAGCCCATAACCGCGCGACGATACGAGGTCGGGCTCGAGCCCTTTCCCTGCCGAGCCCGAGTACGTCCCGACAACGGCGGCCAGTTGGTAGTCCCGGAGCCCGCGGTGAGCGGGTTCAAACGTGGAGAACGTCAGATCTGCCACCCAGGCCGGGGGAAGAATGCGGGCCGCGGCGTAGAGCAACATCGCCACCAGCCCCGGTTCTGCATGAACGAACAGCCGATCTCGCTCTTCATCTTCCTGGTTTGCCAGAATCACTCCCTGGAGCAACCGAAGAACCAGTTCCCGACGTCCCGGAATATCCTGGCGGAGTCGGTCGGGACAAACGACCACCGCCAGATCGGTGGGGCCGGTTTGAGGGCGGGACAGGAACGCCGCGAGGGTTTCATCGGAGATGGCCGTTCCGATGGGCAGTCGACTCCGGGGAAGGTTCTTGTCGGCCTTGGTGGGATACTCCTTGATCCAACCGGGAGCATCCCAGGAGCGAAGTACAACAGCGGGATCGGTTGAGGCCGGAAGCTGAATCAGGTGGGAAAAGTACGACCGATCCCGGTTCATCGTGTCTTTTTCGAGATAAACCGAGTGAACCACCCAGACGCCATCGTGCCGATGAGGAGTTCGTGCCAGTCGGCGAGGAGTCATTGCCTTTGAGGGTTTCTCTCTCCAGAGTTCGATCGGGAGTTCGTAAGGAGGGTATTCCAGGGCGAGACGCAGGTCATCGGCGTTACCCACGGCGGAGGCCGCACGGACGCTGTACCCCGGAGCGTTCATCACGCTGTCCGCGGTTAAGCAGTGGGTGACGTAGAACTGGTCTCCAGTCACCCCAGTGGCAGCCTGCCCTGTTCCAGACACCGTGAAGATC
>DASZJS010000926.1:0-7501 GCA_035947935.1 Gemmata sp.
CCCGTGGCAGTCGCTCGACCGC
Source organism: Gemmata sp. (assembly GCA_035947935.1). Classification (GTDB taxonomy): domain Bacteria; phylum Planctomycetota; class Planctomycetia; order Gemmatales; family Gemmataceae; genus Gemmata. The sequence goes on from DASZJS010000926.1 coordinate 23, forward strand.
GAACTCTCTCGCTACTTCACGGACCCGCGCATTCGCCTGGCCTTTTCGTTTCAATCGAAATACCTCGGCATGTCGCCGTTTAACTGCCCCAGTCTGTTCTCGATCCTCTCGTTCCTGGAATACGAGTTCGGCGTCTGGCACCCCATCGGCGGTTGTGCCGCGGTCTCCGAGGGCATGGCCAGGATCGCTCGCGAGATGGGGGTGACGTTCTCGCTCGATGAAGAAGTGACCGGCTTGATATTCGAGGGACAACGAGCGGTGGGCGCGAAGACTTCCGCGGGTGAATACCGTGCCGATGCGCTGGTGATTAACGCCGATTTCGCCCGGGCCATGACCAAACTTGTCCCCAACCATCTCCGCAGACGGTGGACCAACGAAAAGATCGAGAAAAAGAAATTCTCCTGCTCGACGTTCATGATGTATCTGGGGATCGAGGGACGCTACGATCGCGTTCCCCACCACACCATCCACTGCGCTTCGGACTACGTTGCTAACCTAGCCGATATCGAGCAACGACACATCCTTTCGGAAGACCCATCGTTCTACGTTCAAAACGCCTGCGTGACCGATGACACCCTGGCCCCGGAGGGATGCAGCACGCTCTACGCCCTGGCACCCGTGACGCACAACCACCCCAATGTGGATTGGGCAAAAGAAACACCTGCATTCCGGGCCAAGCTGCTCCAGCAACTGGAAAAGATCGGGATTACGGGAGTCGAGAAGCGAATCCGGTTCGAGAAGATCGTGACTCCGGCCGACTGGGAAAACGTCTACGCCGTTCATCGTGGCGCAACCTTCAATCTTGCCCACACTCTTACGCAGATGCTTCACCTGCGCCCGCGGAATCGCTTCGAGGATCTGGAGGGGGTCTATCTCGTGGGAGGGGGAACGCATCCGGGCAGTGGATTGCCCGTGATCTACGAATCGGCCCGGATCACCAGCCGCTTACTGCTGGGCGACATGGGACGGGACACGGAATGGCTGGGAGAACCGGGGGCAAAGGAAGTGCCCACTCCGGCACTGGCCGCGGCCGGGTAAGATATGCCGAGTGTGACCCACTCACAATTCAACACATGGTGCAAACCGCCTGACCGCGGCGATTCATTCACGGAGGCAGAACACGCGATGAAATCGAAGGAACGGATGCCCATTGGGGTGGTCGGGAGTGGTCTGGCTGGGCTGGCGGCAGCCTGCACCCTCGCAGCGCGCGGTTACAAGGTCATCGTGTTCGAGAAAAGCCCGTGGCTCGGCGGCAAAGCCGCCGAATTGAATGAAGCTGGGTTCCGCTTCGACATGGGACCGACAATCCTGACGGTTCCTTCTATCCTCAAGCGTGTGTTCACCGAGGCGAACCGACCGATCGAAGACTACCTCGATCTCATCCGCCTCGATCCCCAGTGGCGATGCTTCTTCACCGATGGCTCCGTCCTCGATCTTGTGGAAAACGTCGCGGAAATGGCGTCATCTCTCGACAAGTACGCTCCTGGTACAGGCTCGGGAGAAGGGTATCGCAACTTCCTCGCTCTCTCCGAACGCCTCCATCGGATTTCCAATACCCATTTCTTCTGGAAGTCGATCGGTTCAATACGCGATCTGATCGATCTGAAGTTTGGTTTCTCGCTTTCCCTGCTTGGAGATGTCCTCTCCATGCGAATGGGGCGATCAGTCGGGGGAACAGTCCGGAAATTCAATCCGGACTCGCGCGTGGCTCAGATGCTCGACCACTTCACGCAATACGTGGGCTCGTGCCCCGAGTCTTCCCCGGCCGTGCTGTGTGCCATCGCGCACATGCAGACTCAGGAAGGCATCTGGTATCCTCGTGGCGGCATTCGGGCGGTTCCCGAAGCGCTCGTTGCGCTTGGTGAGGAACTTGGCATCGAGTTCCGCACAAGCTCAGGCATCGCCCGCATCCTTGTGGATGAAACCACGAAGCGCGTTCGAGGCGTTGAAACCGAAGCGGGTGAGACGATTGAACTGGCTGCTCTGGTATCGAATGCCGACAGTGTCCGGACACACCGCGAACTCCTCGCGGAAACTGCCCCGGAAGCCGCGAGAAAATTCGACCGCCGACGCGGCTATGAACCGGCTTGTTCGGGGGTGGTGCTGTATCTTGGCTTGAACAAGGCTTACGATCATCTGTTGCATCACGACTTCATCTTCTCCCGCGATGCCCACGAAGAGTTCGAGTACATTTACCGCAAAGGCGAGCCTGCACCGGACCCAACTTGTTATCTCGCTTCCACCGCACGCACGGACCCGGACACCGCCCCACCCGGTGGCGATGCCCTTTACGTGTTGGCTCACACCCCGTATCTCCGCCCGCATCACGACTGGAAAAAGATGTTCCCCGAATATAGACGGGTCATCATTGAGAAGCTCAAGACAACCGGAAAAATGCCGGACCTTGAGAGCCGGATCGTGTACGAATCGGCCCTCACGCCGCAAGACATCCACGACCGCTACCGTGTGCTCAACGGGGCAATTTACGGGCTGGCCAGCCACGGGAAATGGGCAGGGGCATTCAAGCCCGCGAACCGTTCGCCAGATATCAAGGGACTCTACCTCACCGGCGGTGCCGCTCATCCTGGCCCGGGCATGCCGATGGTGTTAATGTCGGGATGGATCGCCGCGGATACGCTCGACCAGGATGCGGTTGCACCGAAGAGTGATGCCCAAACACAACGAACCACCGAACGTAAGCCGGAACAGATTGCTGCCACGTAGCCATCGTTGGTTTTCCGTAGGTGCCGCGAGCCGAGCGGCACAGCCACAGAGATCGTTCCACCTTGACGGTGTTCTCCAAAGCGAACCGAACCGCATAAGTTAGTCCGGCTCGGCTCGCCGGACCTACGGAAGACAACTCTGGTTTACCGCCATGTCAACCACCATCACCGAACCAGCAACCTCGCGCCAACGCCTGACCGCACCCGTGGAACTACCTCGCCGATGGATGTGGTTCTTTCGGCGGTTCTGTAACTTTGTTCGCCGCTATCTCCGCAAACATTTCCACGGTGTCCGACTGTCCAAATCCGGGCATCCATTCCCACCACCGGATGGTCCGCTCCTGATCGTCCTGAATCACCCATCGTGGTGGGATCCGATGATCTGTTTCGTACTCTCGGAACTCATCTCGGAGCGCGATCACTTTGGGGCGATGGATGCCGTGGCAGTCAAACAGTATGGGATCTTCAAGAAGCTCGGATTTGTGGGTGTGGATACGAAATCCCTCCGCGGTGCCGCTGAGTTTCTCCGCACCGGCATCACGATCTTATCCAAACCCGATCGTGTGTTCTGGGTCACTGGACAAGGACGGTTCACGGATGTTCGCGAGCGGCCTCTGGCTCTTGCGGCAGGGATCGGGCATCTCGCATCGCGAATACCTCACGGAACCGTGGTTCCAATCGCTGTGGAATATACCTTCTGGAACGAACGAACCCCGGAGGCACTCGTTCGAGTGGGTGAACCGCTCCGGGTTGAAGAACACCCCGGATTATCGGCCAAGGAATGGACCTCGCTGATTGAGCAATCGCTGACCTGCGCTCTGGATGGACTGAGCGCAGAGGCCGTGTCCCGCGACCCGGCACGATTCACGGATCTGGTCAGCGGGAAAACTGGTGTTGGCGGGATTTACGATCTTTGGCGACGACTGAAGACATGGGTTCGCGGCCGGAAATTCGATGCTTCGCATGAGGCGGCTTCGCGGGAGAAACCGCAGTGATCGTCTTTGCTTGGGTTTGTTTCGGATGCGCTGTTGTTCCGGCTGTGCTCTATCTGTGGAACGCATTTCTGTTTCGGGAACCACCTGTCGTTACGCTTGATGCGGGCAACTCCGATACAAGCCCGAAGCGCCAGCGAGGGGAAAGCTATCCCTCGCTGGCGCTTCGGGCTTGTGTCAGAACAAACCTCACGAAGGATAATGGCACGTCGCCTCCACTCCCTGCTATTTCGGTCCTAATACCCGCGCGGAATGAAGAACTCGGCATCGCCGCGTGCGTTGAAGCGGTGCTTGCTTCCCGGAATGTCGAACTCGAAGTGATCGTCCTCGATGACCACTCGACCGATCGAACGGCCGAGCTGGTTCGAGAAATTGCCACACGCGATTCACGCGTTCGCCTCGAATCGGCACCGTCATTACCGGAAGGTTGGTGTGGCAAGCAACACGCCTGTTTCGTGCTGGCAAAACTGGTGCAACACGATGTTCTCACCTTTCTCGATGCCGATGTGCGATTGAAGCCCGAGGCACTTACCCGGATGAGGGCTTTCCTCGACCAATCCCGGGCCGATTTGGTCAGCGGGTTCCCTCGCCAGGAAACCGGGTCGTTCCTGGAAAAGCTTCTGATCCCGCTCATCAACTGGCTGTTGCTCTGTTTCCTGCCGCTGTTCGCAATGCGTTGGTTTCGCTGGGCCGCGTTCGGTGCCGGTTGCGGGCAATGGTTCATGACCACCCGAACCACTTACGAGAAGATCGGTGGGCACGCGGCGGTGAAGTCATCCCTACACGATGGGTTGATGTTGCCCCGAGCTTATCGCCGCGGTGGCTTCAGGACGGATTTGTGCGATGCCAGTCATCTGGCAACCTGTCGAATGTACCGCTCCGCACGCGGGGTCTGGTTCGGGTTGGCCAAGAATGCCCGGGAAGGGATGGCCGCGACTGGTCAGATTGGGTTCTGGACAGTGGTTCTGCTCTGCGGTCAGGTGTTGCCTCTGGTGTTCCTCGCTGCCAGTTTCGAGATCGCCCCCGATACCAGATGGATCTTCGGGGTTACTGCCTTTGCGAGCTTTGCAACGCGCTTCCTGCTGGCCAGACGACTCGATCAATCGGCGCTGGGTAGCGTGTTGCACCCTCTGGCAATTGTGCTGTTGCTCGCGGTTCAGTGGTACGCAATCGGGCGAGCGATTCTTGGCAAGCCTGTTGGATGGAAGGGACGGACAAACCCAACTCTGAAGAGAAAAATCAAGAGGATTGGCCGCAAAAAAGCACAAAATGCACAAAAATGAACGAGAGAGTTTAGCGCATCAAAACTCATTATTGTTTTCCCGTATTCCTTTTGTGCATTTTGTGCTTTTTTGCGGTCAATTCTCTCTTTCTTCTGGTGCTTTTTTGCGGCCAATTCTCTCTCTTCTTGCGATTCTTGTGGCCAATTCTCTCTCTTTCATCTTGCGGCCATTTCTCTCAGTTCTTGGGTTCGGACTCGATGACTCGCATGCTCTTCCACTTCCCGCTCCGGAACCGGAACCAGAAGCAAATCGACATGCCTATGATGTGGGCGGTGACGAACACCCATGCCCAATACACGCTCCCCCCAAAGGTCACAACCAGGAAGGTCGGAATGACCATCAGTGGCCAGGCCAGCGAGAACGTCAGCAGCGTGACGAATTTGGTATCGCCAGCGCCGCGAAGGGCGAAGGCGAACGACAGGTTAATCGAATCCGCCAGCGAGAAAACGGCAACATACAGAAGCAAGCGGGGTACGACCTCTGCGATCGCCGCGAATTTCTCCGGTTCGCGGTCCCCCTCGAACACGGCCAGCAACACCCCCGGGATGGCGACGTATGCGAAGGCCACCAAACACATATACCCAAACATCCACCGTAGGCCGGTGTAGGTGCTTTTCTCTGCCAGATTCGGGCGGTTCTCGCCAAGTCGTTGACCGACAAGGATGCAAACGGCTTGCCCGAGTCCCATCATGGGCAAAAACGCAATCATGTTCAACCGAACGGCCAGGGTGGTTGCCCCGAGCGCAGCATCACCGAGCCGCCCGACAAGCTGCGTGAACATGTTGAACACCAGCACATCGAGAAATACCTGCATTCCGGCTGGCCCACCGTATTTCATCAACCGGCCGAACAGTTCGCGTTCGGGCTTCCATCCACTCAGGGTGCCAAATTCCGTCCGAAACTTCCGGCGGGACATGAGGGCAAGGGCAAGCAAAGCCGATGACCACGAGCCGACTACTGTCGCCCATCCAGCCCCTTCGATGCCCATCTCGGGGAAGCCAGCCCGACCAAAAACCAGAACCAGCGCCAGGCCAACATTCACGGCCGTTCCGAACCCCTCGATCCCGAGGACAGTCCACGTTTGCCCGCGGCCGGAAAAGAATCCATTCACCGCTCCCATCACCAGCATTGGCAGCGCTGCGAAACACAGACATTTGAGGTAGATGACTTCGAGTTTCTGAACTTCTGGCGTGTGCCCGCCAAGTGAGATGAAGAACGGGACGACCGGAAGGACGCACAAGAACGCGATTCCTGCAACCACGGCGAAGTGGATACCCTGCCAGACGGCGGGTCCGACTCGGTGTGGGCGGTTCGCTCCGGTATATTGAGCAACGAACGTGGATGTGTAGCCAGCGGTGACCTGAAGCACGCCGAAAAACAGCCAGTACCACATCACAGCCGGGAACGAGGCAGCCATTTCCAACGGATCGTGCCACGACAGAAGCAGGGTATCCACGAATACCTGCACCGTCATGAAACTCTGACTGACGATAAGAGGGAGCGCGAGCTTGAGCAACTCCCCGCTGCCGCCAGGAGTTGTCGATGTCGTGATAGTGTGGGCTGCCGCTTCTCCCGCGGCCTCCGTCGCTCCTGCGGGCTCCGAATAGGGACCGGCAGGTATCCCTGTATCGGTTACGGTCGGAGTCGTGGGGTCGGTATCGGCTGCGGGTGGGTGGGCGGGTGGCAGGGAGGGTTCAACCTCTTGATGTCCCATGCGATCCGCCGCCTTTCCGTTGTTTCGAGACTGGATAGCCGCGATCCTGGAGCAGAATTGGGCTTATCTTAACATCCAGTTAATTATGATGCGCCATCAAGCGGACAGGTTTGGTCTTCATGCCGTTTTCAAATTTCGGAGCGGTGTTTTCAATGTCGTAGCTCTGCCAAACGGTAGGCGCTTTGCAAGTGGGGAGCGATTGTGGCTGTCGAACCGATGTCATTTGGAATAAGCGGGCGGGAGTGGTAAAAAGGGCTTCACACACTTTACGGGAAAATCTGATTACATCCCTTCTAATCCCCAACCGGAGGTGTAAGCGTGTACGAAACCGTGTACGAAACCTTCCTGGATTTCATGGAAGTGGTAGAGCGTCACCCAGTTGATCACCAAGCTGACCATCCAAACGCTATCCGCCTGGATGGGGGCAACTACCGGTGGCAACCCGAGGCCGTTCGGCTGGTTCCGGCATAACAAACAGACGTGGGTTGTCCACTTGGACACGCACTATGAGCCGCTGCGCATCGCCCGCGATGACGCCGTGGCAGGGAATGATCCGTTCGTCGAGAAGCGCACTGACAAGGGTCGATTGCACTTGGTGCTTACCCCTGCGTTGCAAGCCCGGCAGCAGACGCAGTATCAATATCTGTACATCTACGCCGTAGAGTGAGTAGATATCTGTTTGGGGGGAACAGCGTGGTTTTGGTGGGCCTCGACGTGCTGCGCACGGCTCGACCCACCCTACGAAAACAGCCCCAGTCAATGGCACT
>DASZJS010000927.1:0-4685 GCA_035947935.1 Gemmata sp.
CACCCAGGTTTGGCTTTGGGGGCAGGGCAAGGCTCCGCAGATTCGCTCGTTCCGCGAAACCTACGGTCGGAATGGGGCGATCGTATCGGCCGTCGATCTGGTACGGGGTGTCGGGGTGCTGCTGGGGTGGCATCGGATCGATGTACCCGGAGCGACCGGCTATTTGGACACCAATTACGCGAATAAAGGGAAGTACGCCATTGAGGCACTCGGGGCCTTCGATCTGGTCTGCGTTCACGTCGAAGCCCCGGATGAGGCCTCGCATGAGGGCAAGGTCGATGAAAAAGTGCGCGCCCTGGAGCGGATCGATGAACACATTGTCGGCCCACTCTTAGCCGAACTGCCACGTTACAGCGGCTACCGTATCCTGATCGAACCGGACCACCGGACGACACTCCGGACGCGAGCGCACGCTTATGGTGCAGTGGCGTTCGCTGCTGCGGGCACCGGCATCGACCCGGATGCCGCCACCATCTACGATGAACCGACAGCCGCCGCCGGAAAATTGAGCTTCGATCCTGGCTGGCATCTGATGAACTGGTTCCTGGATAGCGGCCCAAAGCTTTGAGCCATGAGATTCGCGCGAGTAGATTGGCCCTTGAATGCGTGAAAAGACCGAATCAAGTAGGTCGGGCTGTGCCCGACTGTCGGGCACAGCCCGACCTACTTTTGGCATTTGACGAACTGGTTCCTTTCGAGCGAGGAACTCGGAGTAAAGGAACGAAAACCAGGCGTTGTCTCTTTCTGCCGTTCCACACTCCGCGTTCCGAGTTCCGCGCTTCTGGAGGATATCGCGTGTTTCGGTTTGTATTTCCGGTCAGTCTCGTTCTCCTTGTTCCACTCACGCCAGACTCAGCGCGAGTCACGGGCCAGGAGCCGAAGAAAGAGGAGCAACAGAAGACGATCAAAATCCGCTGGTACGGGCAATCGTTCTTCCAGCTCGAAACCAGCCTCGGGTTCAAAATCGTCTTCGACCCTCATGCAATTCCCCATTTCGGTCGGCCAATCGTCAAGGCGGACTACGTCCTGATCAGTCATCTCCACAACGACCACAATCAGGTTGAGATCCTTGAGCCGCCACCGAAGGAATCCGATGTCTATCGTGGCGTCGTGGAACCGAAACCCGGCAAACAGGAGTGGAAATCGGTCAACGAGAAGCGGGGCCAGATCACGATCCGCAATATCGGCACATTCCACGACGCAGTAAACGGAATGCAGCGCGGCAAGAACAGTATCTGGATTGTTGAGGCCGATGGACTGGTATTCTGTCACCTTGGGGATCTCGGTCACGAACTCACGCCCGAACAGGTGAAAGCGATTGGCAAGGTGGATGTGCTGATGGTTCCGATTGGTGGGATTTACACTCTCAATGGCGAACAGGCTAAGAAAGTGGTCGAGCAAATCAAACCGCGACTGTACATCCTACCGATGCACTACGGCGTTCCCGGGTACGACGATCTCATCGGGCCAGATGAGTTTTTGGAAGAGTTCAAGAACCCAAAGAAAATGCTCGGCACGAATGAACTTGTCTTCCCGGTGGACATGAAAGCCGATGCGCCGACCGTTGTTTTACTCGGGTGGACGAAAGAACCACTCAAGAAGGAACTGAAGAAACCGTGACCGCTTCGCTCGCCAACTCCTGATGGGGCTTTGCGGAACCCCCCGCCACGTTTCCTCATCCGCCGAGGTTTGCGATGTCGCTGGCCGAACTCAATTCCGACATCGCTGCATTTCGCCACTACCTCCAGTCTGAGCGGGGGATGGCAGACAATACGGTCCAGGCATACGGTCGGGATCTGGATCGGTTTGCCAAGTGGTGTGCGCTTGTGCGCTATACCGAGTATACCGCCCCGACCTTGAAGGATCTCGGACGCTACATTGCCTTCCTGCACGATGAAAAACTTGCCCCACCCAGCATTGCCCGGCATCTGGTGGCGATGAAGATGTTCTATCGCTTCCTCCGGCTGGAGGAGCGCGCCGATGCCGCCGCAGTGGATTTGCTCGGTTCGCCAAAACTCTGGGAACGAGTCCCCGGAGTGCTTTCCCCAATGGCTGTGGAGGAACTCATCAAAGCACCACAGCCCGGCGATCGCTTTTATCTCCGCGACCGGGCACTCCTGGAAACGCTTTATGCAACAGGATGCCGGGCGTCCGAAGTGGTGGGGCTGAAAATCGCCGATGTCTACCTCGATGCAGCGTTCTGCCGCTGTACCGGCAAGGGAAGCAAACAGCGGGTCGTGCCGCTTGGTCGACCGGCCATCGCGGCTCTGCGGGAGTATTTGGCTGTGAAGGAGGAAGGCCAAAAGAGGAATGAGGAATCGAAACCCGGCCCGCCGATGGGTTCCTCATCCACTTCTCCTATGCCCTCTGTGTTCACGAGCAAATCCGGCCGACCGCTCACTCGCATCCTGTTGTGGTCGCTGGTCAAGAAATACTGCAAGCGAGCGGCGCTGCCGCAGACGGTGAGCCCACACACCTTGCGACACAGTTTTGCAACTCATCTTCTCGCGGGTGGTGCCGACCTGCGAACCGTTCAGGAATTGCTTGGCCACGCCTCGATCCAGACCACCCAGCACTACACGCATGTGGACCGTGAGCGGCTCAAGGCCATCCACCGGCAATTTCATCCGCACGGGCAGAAACCGGAAGCCGAGAAGAAGGACAAACCCACCGGAGAGTGAGAGTTGGTGAGTTCGTCTATGCTGGTCGCGGTGTTTCTCCGGGAGCGTCAGCGACTCGCCCTCACCCCCCAACCCCCTCTCCCCGCGGGAGAGGGGGCTTAAAAACTCCCCCTCTCCCCGCGGGAGAGGGGGTTGGGGGGTGAGGGCGTCTCAATCACGCCGCCCGATTAACCCGTGGATATTCGACGGTCTGGTCTGCCAGCCACGCGGAAACCTTGGCCCAGTTCCGGCCATCACCCGGCGTGAGGTGCCCAAGCAGGCGACCGCCCGCGGCTCCGGTTAGAGCAGACAAATTCCCGGCCACACCATCGCATGTCATCGCCGCCAGTATTGCAGCCGCCGCCGCATTTCGCGCCAGCGATGGTACCCCGGCCTCATCCGACCGTTCGATTGTTTCACCGCCAAACTGCTGCGCTACCAGTTGCCACAAAAACCCGTTGCGCACTCCACCGCCAGTGACGAGTATTTGTCGGGCTCCCCCGGGATTCGGAAGCCACTGCCGGACCCCTTCTCCAATCGATCTCGCTGCCAGATGCGTTGCGGTGCAGAGCAAATCCGGAAGCCCCGCCCCAAGCTGACGAACCGACTCGAACGCAGCCAGCAGGAAACTCCGGCCGAATGCTTCCGGGTGGACCACCTTTGGAGGTATCCGGGTCAGATGTGGGTGTTCTCGCCAGCGATCTAGAAGTGGCTCCAGGCATCGCCCCTGAACGGCTTTCTTGCCACCGGGATCGGTCGATTCCCGGCCCCGTGTGCCGTGGTACACCAGGGCATCGAGCAACTGGTTTCCAGGGCCAGCATCAAACCCACGGGTTGCGGATACCTTCGCTGCGGGGGCAAGGAGCAGGAGAGAAGTTGCCGCCCCAAGGTGGATAAGCAAACGCGGTTGGGTTGGTGAAGTGAACAGGAGATAGTCGGCGGCGGCAGTGATTGGGTGTCCTGCTCCACCGGCTGCCCGGTCGCGATGGCGAAATCCGTGAACCACCGTGAGTCCGGTTTGCTCGGCCAGCCGGTCGGCAATCTCGATCCACGCGATGCCGGGTTCTGTTATTGGCCGGGCGGGTTTGAGCAACCCCGCGACAAATGTGTCGCGTGCGGATACCCCAGACCGGGTCAGAACCTGCCGCGCAGCGTGGACTGCCGTTTCTGCGATGTTGCGGACAACGTCATTCGCAACGTGAAAGTGAGATCCCGGGGTCACGTCCCGAATCGCATCGCGCACAGATAAGGGAAATGCGACCCGAAGGGATGTCAGCACGGTGGGGGTCAGGTCGAGGCCGATTCCCTCAGCCCGGATCGCCACCGCATCCACCCCTTCGAGCCCCGACCCAATGGCAAGACCGATCAGCGTGCGGGTCATGGATTCTTCGAGACGTAGTTTTCAGTGTTCAGTTTTCAGTGTTCAGTTAAAGACCTCAGGCAACATAAGCGTGGTTTCAATGTCTTTACTGAAAACTGAACACTGCTATGCTGCCACCGCCGCATCATCCAGATTGCGTACTGCTGCCTGGACGAAACACTCGAAGATCTGGACATCCAGGGCCGAAGCGGTCTCGGCCTCGGGGTGCCATTGAACGCCAACGCAGAACCAGTTCGGATCGGTCGCTTCGATCGCCTCGATCACACCATCCGGTGCCTTCGCGGCGATACGCATTCGCTTCCCAATCTGATTCACGGCCTGATGGTGTGTGCTGTTCACCCGGAGTTCCTGAGTTCCGTAAATATCATCGAGTCGGGTGTTGGGCTCGATCAAAACCATGTGCCGGTGTGGAGCTCCAGTCTGGTCGAAGTGGGGCATGGCCTTGGGGTTATCGATCGGCAGGTGAAGCGAGAGAGTACCCCCAGCGAATACGTTCAACTGTTGCATCCCGAGCCCGATCCCGAGTACGGGAACCTTACGCTCGAAGATTCGCGCGAGCAGAGAACGATCGGCGTCTTCGCGGCGAGCGGGCATCGGGTTGACGGCAGCTGTGAGTGCCTGTCCGTTTCGCCGGGGGTCCATGT
>DASZJS010000928.1:0-6990 GCA_035947935.1 Gemmata sp.
GGGGGCCATCGCGGAGCTATCCGGCAGTGCTGGGAGACCCAACGTACACCACTGAACGCAAGCAGCGACAACCGCCAAAAGCAGTGGCAAGACGAGCAGCAGGAGTGTCTTGAGCCGAACGTGCATGGTCGTCTCGGGAGGATGAAGGATGATTCGAGAACTTTCCGATTCATCCTTCATCCTTCGTTCCGCGGCCTTCGAGGACGTTCTTCAGAACCCGTGCCTCGTTGTGTTCCTCATCTCGCGCGCCGTATAGCAGGGTGACAGTGTGTTCTTCACTTTTTTGCTTCAACAGCTCAAGGGCGTCCTTCTTCTCTCGGAGTTCCTTCCGGTAACGAGCCTGAAACTGCTTCCATTTGGCCGGGTCGTGGCCAAACCACTTGCGCAACTCCGTACTTGGGGCCACGTCCTTCAGCCATAATGTCACCGCTGCGCGTTCTTTGGTCAGACCACGTGGCCACAGGCGATCAACCAGAATTCGCAAGCCATCGTTTCGAGAAGGCTTCTCGTAAACTCGTTTCACTTGGATCATTGTGTTTCTCTCCGATCCTGGGTAGGCGCGAGCAAGTCCTGGGTCTTCCGAACCGCTCAGCGACTTCGTCCTGCCCTTTCAAGGCAAACCCTTCTACCGACCAGCCCCTCTTTGGTTAGACGCCTTCTGCACCATGCCTTCGGCAAGGAATTGCAACGTGTTCACAAAGAGTTCACCTGAAGTGAGCCTTTGGCTCCAGGCGGGTCGGCGGGTACACCTGACGGTAGAGATGCCGGCACATCAAGACGTGCCACTCCGATCCGGTTGTCGGCCATCCCGTAGTAGACATCAAATCGATCCGGCAACCCGAGATCATTGCGGCGATCAATGGCAGTGGGAAACACGACGTTGGTGACGGCCCCCAGGCGTTCCTGCGGTAATTCCGGCGTCAACACTGGCGTTGGCGAACGATAGCGGATCACCTGCGGATGCTCTTGGGAGAGGATCAGCACCCCGGCGGAGTAGCAGAACTTGGGCACTTCAGGGCTCGAGTCAGCCGCCTCGCTGACGCCGTGGTAAATGACCAGCCATCCGTGCCGAGTCAGAATTGGAGGAGTGCCGCCGCCGATCTTGAGTTGCTCCCAAGGTGCCACCGGACTGGCCAGCCGCCTATGCGACGAAAAGTGGCAGAGGTGATAGGGCTCATCGCCAGCTTCGCCGAGTGGACAGTAGGAAATCCAGATGCTCTCTCGATGGAGATCCAAACGACACTCCGGGTCGCATACCTTTTCCTCCGGACGAGTCCCGGGAAATAGCGGTCTGTGGAGGATCGCCATCGCTGGTTCCCCGGAGAGATCGGGAATGGCCACGGGGAAGATACTGGCATCCTTGTTGTCCACCCCGTTGAACTCGATGCCTTCATACGGGCGAAAGGTCGCCAGCCCCACCCGCTGCCAGTGGAACAGATCCTCGGAGAGGGCCAGGGCAATCCGTGGGCCCGCGGATGAAAACGCTGTGTAAGTCATCACGTAACGCTTGAGGTCTTCTCCATAAGTAATCCGTGGATCCTCGCAGCCACCGCCGCCTGGATGTCGCTCGTAATCGGTCTCCGGCTCCAGTGCGATGCCGAGCCTCTCGACGCCCACCGGGTCGCCCGCCTCGTTGAACTTGACTCGTGCGATGCCGATGCGCGAGTAATTTCCCTTCGCGACCAAGCGCGGGAAGAGATAAAAATGACCATCGGGGCCGCGAACTCCGGCCGGATTCAAGACTCCTTCGGCCTCCAGTGGATTGCCGGGCTCCGGCTCCATCACCAACCCCAGGCGTTGCATCTGAAATCCAGGCATTAACTCACCTCACAAAGATCATGTTTTGCTGAATTCAAGACAGACAAGCGATGATTGCTTCGGTAACTCGCTTTGTTTCATTAGGATCTCGGACCCGGATCGAAACGACGCCTGCTTCCTTCGCCGGATAGTCGTTGCCGCCGGGGAACACGGCATCGCCGATGAAAATCATCTCGCTAATGGCGATGCCCAGGATATCTCGGAGTTTTCTGATACCGTAGGCTTTGTCGATGCCCTGCTTGGTGACATCAATCGATGTCGCCCCACCCATACTCACGGAAAACTCAGGGATAAGGGTATCGAGAATTGCTTTGATCTTCTTCCGCTTGGCGAAATCCGGATCCCATTTTTTCTTTTCCTCAATGGGAGCCTGCTGCCCCAGTGCGGAGAAGGTAATCTGACTGCCCCGGTCTTCGATCAGTTCTCCCCAGAGCTTTTCCGGCTTGAAGCCCGATAATTCGAGCGCCTTATTCAGAGACCCGATGATCTTCTCTTTTTCGTTCGCAGTGAAATCTTCCGAATAGATCTCTTCCCAGGTTGCTTCATAGCGGAAGAATTTTGTTCCACAGGTGGGCAGAATCGAGAGATTCTTCAGGCGTTCGTCATGGGGCAGATTGGAGAGTAATTGTTTTTCAAATTGGGGCCAATTGCCTCCGGAAATCACAGCCACTTTGACAATGCTGAAAAGCTGGTGCAGAATCGCAGACATTTCGGGATCAAGAGGCGATTTGCTTTCGGCAAGTGTACCATCCAAGTCGTACACAATCAGCTTTTTCATAGTTACTCCGGCAACGCGATTTGTAACAAACTCACTTCACCACGGGGCCGAAAAACACACGCCCCAACCACCGCGGGCAAAAGCAGCACATCGCCTTTATCGGCGGCATAAGTGGCACCTTCGTGTTCCAGACTTCCCTCGCCGTCGAGACACACCAGAACCCGTGGCGAACCCACCACACCGACGGTAAACGGCGATTGTCCCCTGTGTCGCCACACCGAGAAATGTTCGCACTGAAGGAGGCGTTCTCGTAGTACCGGCTCCGTCTCTTCCACCACCTGCGCCACCGGGCCGATCGCGACTTGCCCAAAATCGAGACAGGCAAGCGCCTGCTCGATTTGCAGAGGTCGAGGCTTGCCTGTCTTGGAGTCGATGCGATCCCAATCGTACAGGCGGAATGTAACATCGCTGTTTTGCTGGACTTCAAACACCACAAGGCCGCTGAGGGAGTGAACAGTCCCCGCTCGGAGTAAGACACTGTCCCCGACCCGCGGCGTAAAGCTCGCGAGATCGTCCGCCACCGTCCGGTTGGCTAGCGCTTGCCGCATTCCTTTCGGAGTGGTTCCAGGTTTCAGGCCCGCGTAGATACGGCTTGTTGGTTCAGCTTTGAGTACGACCCATGCTTCGGTCTTGCCGCTTTCGCCGACGGGGATGTAGTCCGCCTGCCCATCCTTGGGGTGTACCTGCACCGAGAGCTTCTCGTGTGCATCGAGGAACTTGAGGAGTACGGGGAACCGTCGGAAGCGGCCTGCCAGTTTTCCCATCAACTGTTCCGGCGACTGCTCCAGCAATTGCCCGATGGTCGATCCTTTGAGCGGCCCGGCTGCGACCCTGCTGGGGTGGTCATCGCGATCGCTCAGCAGCCAGGCTTCGCCGATGGGTCCATCGTCGGGTAGCGGTGCTGTGAGAAGATCGGCCAGATGCCGACCGCCCCAGAGTCGATACTGGTAGATCGGTTCGAAACGGAGCGGATACAGGGGGATCTGGCTCATGGCATGTCTCTATCTCGGAGCGGCCGGATGCTACATCGTCTTCGCCTCCGTCTGACGGAGGAGTTGTTTCCTTCCCTTGCCGGGAATCGCCTGAACGGGTAACGACTGAGTAGCAATCTCGATGCCAAAGAAGATCTTTGTTCTCTTCTTCCGGCTGGATTCGCCTGAACGGGGCCGCGAAACGAATGGGCGTAAAGAACTACTCCCCATGAATTTCGGTTTTCCGGGTTTGGGCGTCGTGGAATATGCTGGCAAGATCATGGCCCACTGCGGGACAATTGCCACTCGAGAACCGCGAGAAACCGAGATTAAAGGATGCCTGTCGGCATCTCGATCATCGACCAGCCGAATGGATTGGGTTGTCGCAGATGAGCGGAAGGATCAACACCCGCTCAACAAACTCTCATACCCTAGCGGCTTGAACACCTTTACAAGGTCTACAAGATGACCACGAAGAAAACTCGGCGTGAGTTCCTCAAGACTTCTGCGTGTGGCCTGATACTTCCCGCAACCGCGACCTCTGCTGGCGCGAACGCGAAATCGATCCGTGTGGTCGTGTGGGATGAGCGCCAACCGGAGCAGAAACAGGTCTACGATAACTTTCTTGGCAACCAAATCGCTGAACACCTCAAGGGCAAGCCGGGCCTATCCGTGCAATCCGTCAGCATTGAGGACGATGAGAAAGGGTTATCGCCGGGGATCATCCGCGAATGCGATGTCCTCATCTGGTGGGGTCACAAACGACAGGCTGAAATCACGCCGAAGATGGTGCAGCCTCTCATCGAGCGGATCAAGGAGGGAACACTCTGCCTGATCGCTCTCCATTCGGCCCACTGGTCCACGCCTTTCGTGGAGGCCATGTACGAACGGACCCGACTCGATGCCGAACGGACACTCAAGCAAACGGTCGGGGCGAAGGTCGAGATCAATTACATTGAGCCCGCAAAGCGGTATATATCGCCGAAGAATGGAGATCGTCTCACTCCGTACATCGAACTTCGCAAGTTTCCGGATGGGACCGAGAAGGCAAGCGTTTACCTGCCAAATTGTTGTTTCCCAGCATACCGGCCGGACGGTAAACCAAGCCAGATGCGGGTGCTGAAACCGGACCATCCGATCGCGAAAGGCTTACCGGAGAAGTTCGAGTTACCGCAGACGGAAATGTACGCTGAGCCTTTCCATGTCCCTGAGTCGGACGAGGTGGTGTTGGAGGAACGATGGGCGACTGGGGAGTGGTTCCGCAGCGGCATGATCTGGAAGCTTGGCAAGGGCCGGGTGTTCTACTTCCGCCCCGGCCACGAAACGTACCCTGTCTACATGGAGAAGCTGGTTCTGCAAATTCTGGAGAACGCCGTCCGCTGGTTAGCCTGAAGTCCCGGATAGAATGTCGCCCGACTCCCACGAGGAACGATGCCGTGAAAAAATCGACCGCCATTCTGTTCATGATCTCGATCATGGGCTTCGCCGCGGGACAGGAGAGGTTATCGAAGGAAGATACCGAGAAATATGCCAAGCTCTGCGTGGAGGGCTTCGGCAAACCGCTCGATGCGCAAATTGAAACTCACGGCGATGCGACCAGGGCTGTCGCCGTTCGGGGTGAAGGGGGCGGGGCAATGGTGATCCCCGACAAAGACTTGACAGCGGACAAGCTCGCGAAATTGGGAAAGGATGTGGTTCCGATCGGCCAGTTGTGGCTACGGAAGTGGGTGCCCGTAGCGGACGGCAAGCCCGTGGCGGCGAACAAGAATCGAATTGTGACGGTCAAAGCGGACGGAAAGGACCGTCCCATGCCCGTATTACTCCTCGGCATCCGCAAGGCGGGCACAGAACACGAACTGGTCGTATATGCAAAGGACGTTGACCCCGTCTTCATACTGCCGCTTAAAAAGGTGGAGTTCGTTCAAGAAATCCCAATCGACCTGGAATGGGAGCGTGGGGAGAAAAACGTCGACAAACTGACCATGACTGTCCTCGGCAAGTTCCAAACCATCGTCCCGGTCGCGCGCGAATAATCATTCATGGCGAACTCTGGCGGCCCGAGGCGATATTGCAGGTTTTGGCTCCCCATCATGACCACTACTTTCGCGCCTGCCAGACGAGAATCTCCCCTTTGCCCGGAACAGCAGAGTCCCCGGTGTAGCGCTGATATACACCATCGGACATTTCATGAGGGATGATGAACCCCCTGGTCCGCAGGTGCTTCGCGTACAAACCCAGGAACGAGGGGTTATAAGTGCAGGCAGGCGCGAACGTCGGCAGGAGCCGCACAGGCAGAAGGGAAACGATTGTCCCACGCATCATCCACGCTCCGGTGCGGAGTTCAGCCCCACTCATCAGGAAGATGCTCCCACCCTTCATTTGAAGCCCAGCAAAATCCCGCACGGCCCCCCGGACGACGATGACGCCCCGTTTCATACGCATCCCAAGTTCGATCCCGGCCGAACCCTCGATGAGGATGCTGCCACCACTCATTCCCGATGAGCTTCCTCGATACGCGGAGCCAACTTGCCCACCGACATTCCCGCGGACGTGGATCGTTCCACCGATCATCTCCCCCCCGACCCAGTCGGCGGCGTTTCCGGAAACCTCAATGGTTCCCCCCTTCAGGTATGCTCCAAGGTGCATCCCGGCGTTGCCGACAACGCGAATGCGACCGCGGGTCATGCCACGACCGACCCACTTGACCTTGCTCATATCTCCGCGAATCTCGATCTCGTCGGTGCCATCACCTTCTACCTCGAAGAAGTCGTCCAGCCGAAGTTGCCGCTTGCCCAGGAAAACCGGCAATGCCCGAATGGCATCGTGACTCAGTCCTGACGTCGTGTCGGGACTGAGAACTTCCGCCTCCAGGGGCACCGTTGACTGATCTTTGAGGGTGAGGGTGAGCATGTCGTATCGTCCTTCGTCCTTTGAAAAAACAACAAGTGTTGCGATCTGTTCTCTTCCCGAATGTCGAAGGACAAATGACGAAATTACGAACGCCGGTCCACAACCTGTAGCCCGTGGACACGTTCGGGGGTCACGGGGTAATTCTCGAACGACATCGTGTAATATTGCTGGAAAAGAGGGCGAATGTAGTCTTCAATCGACTCATCGTATTCTGGTCGGACGGCGAATGCTCGACCCTGGACAGACTTCCGCAACTCACCTTCCTCGACGATGATTTCTCCACTCTTGATGACGTAGCGCGGATACGAGAACATCTGCGCGATGTCCTTGTTCTCGTTGTAGATCGCCACATCAGCATCCGCACCGATTCCGAGGTGTCCCTTCTGTGTCAGTCCGAGCGTCCGCGCTGGGCCTGCGGATGTGATGATGGCGATCTCGTTGAGCGTGTACTCGCGAGTGAGTTCCGGCAGCACCATCCGGCCGCGTGCTTTATCGGAGAACGCCTTCAGTTGC
>DASZJS010000929.1:0-1832 GCA_035947935.1 Gemmata sp.
CGGAGTCTCGAAACTTTTCTTCGAGCATGCGCTCGAAGCCTACAGTCGTGCCTACGGCTTGCGCTACGCAGCGCTTCGCTATTTCAACGCGGCCGGAGCCGATCCCAGCAGCGAAATTGGAGAGCTTCACGATCCTGAGACGCACCTGATACCTCTAGCGCTCGGGGCGGCCCGAGGAAGCGCACCTCCCCTGAAGATCTTCGGCGACGACTACCCCACGCCCGATGGCACCTGCATTCGCGACTACATTCACGTGAATGATCTGGCTGAGGCCCATGCCTTGGCCATCAACCACCTGGCCGACGGAGCAGAGTCCTTCGCCGTGAATCTTGGTACCGGAACAGGGTGTTCGGTCATGGAGATTGTTCGCGCGGTGGAAGATGTCACAGGGAAAACCGTCAACCGAGTGATTGCTCCGCGCCGGTCTGGAGATCCGCCAACGCTG
Source organism: Gemmata sp. (assembly GCA_035947935.1). Classification (GTDB taxonomy): domain Bacteria; phylum Planctomycetota; class Planctomycetia; order Gemmatales; family Gemmataceae; genus Gemmata. The sequence continues at coordinate 446 of DASZJS010000929.1, forward strand.
GTGGCCGACTCCACTCGGGCACAACAGCAATTACGGTGGAAGGCGACCCGCTCCTTGCGGGACATCGTCGCCACCGCCTGGGACTGGATGCAGCGTTCTGGATCGCGTTCGTAAAGCCATTCTGTGCACTTCTAATGGGGAACCCGATCGGCCCTTCGTATTCAGCCGGGAACTGCCGGTGGTCTTCCCCATCCATCCCCGGACCCGCTCCCGCATGGGGGAATTGAGTCTCCCCTTTCGGGTGAAAAGTTCTTTCTCACGGATCCGGAGCCGTACCTCGAGTTTCTCGTGTTGCAGCGACGAGCCACGGTGGTGATCACTGACTCCGGTGGTATCCAGGAACAGAGTACTTTTCTGAATGTGCCTTGTCTGACTATGCGTGAGAATACGGAGCGGCCCGTGACGATTAAGCTGGGCACCAAGCAACGATTGGGGCGGGATCTAGACCTCCTGCGGACAGAGATATTGAAGATTGCAGCTGGGCAGCGGAAGGTGGCAAAACCCTTTCCCCTGTGGGACGGTAGGGCGGCAGGGCGGATCGCCGACTTTCTCTGTGAGCCCGTCCATGGATCTGCCTCTGCCCAGTGCGAGCTTTCATCGCTGTTGAACACCGCTGCCCCTTCGATAACATTTCTCTCGCCGATGCGCTTAGAATAGGCCCCGGAGTGACCACGATGACCGACGCCTGGAAACAATGGGAGGGCGAAGTGGTAGACAATCGCTACCGCCTTCGCCAGTTTCTGGGAGGCTCGGACCACAGCGCCGTGTTCTTGGCCGAATTTGGCCAGCCCCCCCGGAAGGCAGCTTTGAAGTTCGTGGAAGCCGATTCAGCGACCGCCCAGTTGCAGCTCTCCCGCTGGGAAAGGGCCGCAAAACTTTCCCACCAACACCTGATACGCCTCATTCAAGGAGGACGTTGTCAGCTCGGCCGCGCTTCAATGCTCTACGTGGCCACCGAACTTGCCGAAGACAATTTGGGGCAGATTCTTCCCAATCGGCCACTTACGCAAGCGGAAACCGAATACATGCTCCGGTCGGTGCTCGAGGTGCTGGCTTACTTGCACGCTCAGGGACTGGTCCACAGCCGGATTAAACCTGGAAACATCATGGCTGTGGGCGACACCATGAAGGTTTCAAGCGACGGCATCTGCGCCGTGGGGGACAAGCGGCTCGGACACGTGCCCCCGACCGTATACGATCCACCGGAGGCTGCGACTGCGGGATTCTCGCCCGCCGGCGATGTGTGGTCCCTCGGCGTCGCTCTGGTGGAGGCCGTGACCCAGCGCCCGTCTGCAGGCGAGAGTATTCGCCAGGCGGACCCGACTCTCCCCGACACCGTTCCGGCGGCGTTTCTTGAGATCGCCCGCCAGTGTCTCCGCCTCGATCC
>DASZJS010000930.1:0-5377 GCA_035947935.1 Gemmata sp.
TGCGGCGAAGGAGAACTTTCAGGACGTTTGCGAGATGCGCGATAAATACAAGCGGTTACAGACCGCATCGGACGATGAGCAGTTCGATGGGCATGAGGCGTTCAACCTTCTGTGCGAAGCGACCGGATATACTCCCCACGGGGACGAATATGCCTTCGACATGTCCGACGACGAATTTCTGGACGATATCGGGCTGCCGCACGACTGGCGCGACAAACCCCAATCCTACTCGGGATGGACGGCGGGTATGGTGATGAAGGGGATGCAGTCGATTGCGGAAGACGACGGGATGACTGCGGAGACATTGCTGGACGAAGCGATCCGCGAGTCTGAAAAGGCGATGGTGGAAGATAGAGCCGCTGTGAAGCGGTTGGAGGTTGAACTGGCCGGCCTGCCACCGGTGGCAGTGGTTGTGCCACATGCCGAGGTGCGTGCGATTGTGCAACGGATTGCTTTCCCGAATCGAAACGCACTCGACAAGGTGATGCGGTACGAAAACCACTTGAGCAAGCAGCTTTTTGAGACGTTGCACATGCTGGAAAGATTGCAAAAACAACGTGCCAGATGCAAGCTTCTTGACCCCGTAGCTCAAAACGCGGCCATCAAGGACGGAGGCTTGGAAAACAACGCCAGTGGGTGAGAAGGGTTTCGATACGAGCCCCCACCAGCTACCGGATTCAAGATCGTATGGAAACGGTGTACAATCTGGAGGAGATGGCTCCAGGTCTATCGGAATGGGACAAGTGGGGTATTCATGCACAACATGAGGCAATGCGTCAGCGGTTGAGATGATCATGTATCTCAGAGAACCCCGCTGTCGGCGATACTGTGAAACTCCACACGTCAGGATGACCCATGGCAAAACAGGTTCCTGGTCCTCGCAAGCAACGTACAAGACAGCATGTAATCGCGGATATCAGCGTCCATTACGTTGAGGGGTTCATCCTTGAAGAGGGCCACACGGCACAGCGATTGAGCAGCGATTACAGCTACGATTTGCTCCTGCGCACATTCGATGAAGAGGGCTACGCTGAAGCCGGATTGGTCTTAATCCAACTCAAAGCCGCGGAATCCCTGCAGATGGCCGGATCGGACTATGTATTCGACGTGGATGTTCGGGATTACCAATTATGGATAATCGAGGAAATGCCCGTCCTTCTAATTCTGTTTGATGCTTCTCGGAGAAAGGCTTATTGGCTTGCCGTGCAGCGTTATTTTCAAGAAGACACCGCTCGCCAACCCAGGATAGGGGCGAAGACAGTGCGGGTGCATATCCCCAAACGTCAGGCAGTGAATCGAAGGGCAATCCGGAAGATACATGTGCTAAAATGGGAGATGCAGAAACCGAAGTTGGGAGTTCAATCATGAGAAGGACAGACGTTACTTACGGCCAACTGGATAGAGTCCTCCGCTCACTCGGTTTCTCATGTCACCCCGGAACCAATAATCCGCCTGGACGTATTTACGAACTCAAATCTGTAGGCGCGATTATCATGTTGCCTGCTTTCCCTGAAAGCGACAAAGTTTACGAACATCACCTTGCAGCCGCTCGATCGGAATTGGACAACTTCGGCATTGCCGATCCCACGACCTTCGACACCCAACTTCAGAAGGCGGGCTAAGGCGAGTAGTTCGAGGCTGATCACGTCGAGGATAAAAGCGGATTGGAGCAGCCGTGACAACACCCACTCCACCCTATTTTGCCGTGGTGTTTTCCTCGGTTCGGACGGGTGAGGATGCCGCCGGTTACGATGCGATGGCGAATCGCATGGTTGAACTGGCTGCCACAATGCCGGGGTTCCTCGGTATCGAGAGCGCACGAGGAGAGGACGGGTTAGGCATCACGGTGTCGTACTGGGCCACCGAGCAAGCCATTCGTGACTGGCAGCAACACGCCGATCATCTCGTGGCTCAGCGGCTCGGGCGGGAGAAATGGTACGAGCGGTTTGAACTGCGTGTGTGCCGCGTGGATCGCGCCTATGGGTTCCGCAAAGCTGCCGAACCCGGTGCTGCGTCTGAGGGGCAGTGCTGACGCACTTGCCCGCAGGTGAGTTTCATCGTTCGATGGTGGAGGGCATTCGTGGATGATGAGCCTTTGAGTTTTGAGGAGCATCGGCGGCGAAGGGATGAGAACGCCAGCACGGTCCGCTGTTCGCGGTGCGGTGAGCGGATCGTTGCAACCGCAGTCCAATGTCCTGAATGCGGTGTCCACTTCCAAGGAGAGGCTCAAGACTTCGCTCACTCTTCCGAACAGAGAGTCGATGATGGCAAGCGGCCGAAGTGGGTGATCGCTGTTGCAGTATTATTGCTCGTAGCGATGGCGCTCGGGGTCCTGGGGCTAATGTGATAAAACCCCAATGAAGAAGGGTATTAGCGGTCGGTGAGCTTGGTCGTTCAGCGGTGGAGACGCATGGTTGCCCTTCAACGTGCGGTTCGCCCGTCCCATGTACTCGCACTTCCTCTTCGCCGTCATCTCCAACATGAGCTACGAGCCGAACCGGGGCCACTCGGTTTACTCGCTCGGCGAAAGTCGTGTATCAAATCATGATCCTGCGGCAGATAAAAGGTAGAGGGCGGGCGGGGACGCCTGCTTGAGGGAGGAACATGCCGACCAGTCCGACGAACAGCGCGATCGAACATCTTCGCAGAGCGGTGCAGCTGCGGGACGGTACGGGACTTGGCGATGGCGAACTGCTCGCCTGCTTCATCGAGCGACGCGACGAAGCGGCCCTCGCCGCCCTCATCAAGCGGCATGGCCAGATGGTGTGGGGCGCGTGCCGCCGACTGTTGAGCCACCACGACGCCGAAGACGCCTTCCAAGCCACCTTCCTCGTTCTCGTCCGTAAGGCGGCGTCCATCGTGCCAAGGGAGATGGTGGGGAACTGGTTGTATGGGGTCGCCCATCAGACGGCGTTACAGGCACGGAGAACCGCCACCAGACGGAGGGCGAGGGAAGAACAGGTGACGGAGATGCCCGATACCGAGGCCGTGCAACAAGACCAATGGCCCGACATGCAACCCTTGCTGGATCAGGAGTTGAGCCGCCTGCCGGACAACTACAGGGCCGTCATCGTGCTGTGCGATCTGGAGGGCCGAACCCGGAAGGAGGTCGCCCGCCAACTCGGAGTGCCGGAAGGAACCGTTGCCGGGCGGTTGGCAAGGGCAAGGGCGATGCTGGCGAAGCGGCTCACCCAACGGGGTGTCACTTTGTCGGGTGGGGCGTTGGCAGCGGTGCTATCGCAGAACGTGGCGTCGGCGGGCGTGCTGACTTCGGTTGTGTCGAGTACGATCAAGGCCGCATCGGGTTATGCGGCGGGGCAGACGGCGGCTTCGGGAGTGATCTCTCCCAAGGTCGCCGCTCTCACAGAAGGAGTGCTGAAAGCCATGATGATGAGCAAACTCAAGGCGGTTGTTGCCATCGTGCTGATGCTGGGATTCCTGGTAATCGGGGGGACGGTCCTCTCCGGCCGCATGGCGGCGGCGAAGGGCCACCAGCCACCCGCCGCGGAGGGAGGAGTGAAAACGCCACAGAAACAGGAGAAGGAACCCTTCACGGCATGGGGCAAGGAAGTCGATGGCGTGCAGATCGGTATCCAACTTGGTGAACAGCGTGTCTATACGGTCGGGGAAACCGTGACTCTCATCGTCCGAATACGCAACAATGGGAAAAAAGAAGTGCCGTACTCCAACGGCGACTTCAACGGTGGCGAGTATTTTCTCAGGAATCCTCCGCTAATCACCGCCGCCGATGGCAAGCCCGTCAAAATCAAGGAGATGCGTCCGTTTACTCTGATAAAAGAGAATTCGATTGCACCGGGGAAAGAGGCCGACCTGACTAAATTGAGTCTCGCTCTTAGGTCATTGACGGATCGAGAGAAAGATGAAGAATGGACACTGTACGGAACCGGAAAGTTCCACGTTCAGTATAAGGACGTAACGGTTGTGGGCGAAGCTCGGCCTGATTCTGGTGGACTGACCCTCACCACAGGGAAACTGGAACTCGAAGTCAAGCCCAAGACGCCCGCAGCACCCGAAAAGAAAGAGCCAACGCCACAGAAACAGGAGAAGGAAGCCTTCACCGTCTGGGGCAAAGAGGCCGGTGGCCTGCAAGCGGGCTTGGGCTTCCGCCACGGCGAGAAGCGGGCCTACAGCCACGGCGAAGCAGTCGCGGTCGTCCTCCGCGTTCGCAACGTGGGCAAGGAGGCGGTGGAGTTCAAGCACATCTGGGCGTTCTTCGTCGAGAATCCACCCAAGATCACGGATGCTGATGGCAAACTGGTGCAACTACCAAGATTTGCTGCTTTAGGATTGCAACAACCCCGCAGCACCAACGTAGCGCCCGGCAAAGAGGTCGAGCTATACGAATGGAGTTTTGACCTTCGACCTAAAGGAGAAAGTGGGAACAAGGGGTCAATTACAATTCACGGAACGGGCAAGTTCAGCCTTCAGTGCGAGCGCATTGTTGGCCCGACCAGCGCCAATCCAAACCACCCCAATCCCGCGCTGGACAAGCTCGCCACCGGGAAGTTGGAACTCGAAATCAAGACGGCGCCACCGAAACCGGAGAAGGAGCAGGAGAAGGAAGCGTTCACCGCCTGGGGCAAGGAAGTCGATGGTGTGCAGGCCGGGTTGGGCTTCCGCCCCGTCGAGAAGCGGGCCTACAGCCAGGGTGAGACGGTCAGGGTAGTCGTCCGGGTTCGCAACGTCGGCAAGGAAGCGGTGGAGTTCAAGCACATCTGGGCGTTCTTCGTCGAGAATCCACCCAAGATCACGGATGCCGATGGCAAATTGGTCCAACTACCTAATTACAGGACTAGGGATAAAGGATTGCATATGCCCCGCAGCACCAACGTAGCGCCCGGCAAAGAAGTCGAGCTATACGAATGGACGTTTGATCTGCAACCTAAAGGAGAAAACAGCAGCAGGTCTTTTATTCATGGAACGGGCAAGTTCAGCCTTCAGTGCGAGCGCATCGTTGGCCCGACTTGGCTCAATCCAGACGACCCCAATCCCACCCTGAGCAAGCTCGCCACTGGGAAACTGGAACTCGAAATCAATCCCGAGAAGCCCGCGGCAACCGGGAAGAAATGACGAGTGCATCGAAGAAAAGGCCAGTGAGGATACCGCACTTAAATTGGAACGGCTTGTCGTATCACTTCGGTATCCACTTTTCCAAATCGGTGCAAATCGCGGTTTCAGTTCCACTAAAACCGGATAATACTGTTTGTCCGCATCGATGCAATGTGGCTGCTACGCGAATCGCAACCGTCGTGAGCCGTTACGGGCAAGGGAAAGACTTAATTCATGCTCGATCACCTCCGCACACTCCGCCTCTCAGCGTGGCTCGGCTGGCAACTCGAAACCAATTGGGCCAGTC
>DASZJS010000931.1:0-4890 GCA_035947935.1 Gemmata sp.
AATGAATCAAGGGTGTTGCGCCCAAGGACTGTCGCGGGTGAAGATCGAAGATCGAACGAGTTGAGAGATTAACAGAGGATGAATTCTTCACATCACGATGCCGATACCAACCACCGCAATGGGTTCGACCTTGTCCGTCTACTTCTAGCCGGGTCGGTAATCTACACACACGGCTTTCTCCTTTGCGGCAGAGAAGAGCCGACATTCGAGGTGTTCAAGCGACAGCTTTCAATCGGGCACCTTGCCGTCCTCGGGTTTTTCGCGGTCAGTGGCTACCTTGTGTCGGCCAGTTGGGATCGGTCGCCGCAAGTAGGGAGATTCCTCTGGAGTCGAGTGACTCGGATTGTCCCCGGATTCCTGGTGTGTCTCCTTGTCATTGCTTTTGTGGTGGCTCCGTTGCTGTATCTCGGCCGAGGATTGTCATTGAACGACTTTCCCTGGGGGACAGGACTAGAAGGGGCAGCCCGATTTGTTTTGTCTAACTCACTCCTCCGAATCAATCAATGGTCGATTGGCCGCGCCCTGGATGGAGCTCCATACGGAGAAAGCCTCGACGGTAGCTTGTGGAGCATTTTCCCAGAATTCACCTGTTATTTGTTCACACTTATTGGCGGTTGGTTCGGGTTGTTGCGAACAAACCGTAGCCTACTTCTTGGGTTGACGGCATACGTGGCCATCATTCACATCAACAATACGTTCCGACCCGGACCACCAGCTCCTGCCGATGGCCCCTCCTTCCTGACCCTGGGAATTGTGACCAAGTTTTACTTGGCGTATCTCGTTGGAATGTTGATCTGGGCTTATCGAGATCTCGTCCGACCAGATGCGAAAGCATGCCTGTTCATTGCGCTGGTCATGATTCTGGTCATGAAGTTTGGCGGCCTCGTACTCCTGGCACCCGTAGCCATCCCGGTTTTCCTGATTGGGAGTGCTCAGTTGTTCGTGTGTCGTCTCCGATGGGATCTGTCATATGGGATCTATCTGTATCATTTTCCGCTGCTCCAGCTGATCGTCTTGAGCGACTGGTTACGGGAGAGGCCAATCCTCGCCACCACTACCGGACTTTTGGGCTCTGCCGTAATTGCCGCGCTGAGTTGGCGATTTGTGGAACACCCTATGTCCCGTCTCAAGCCAAAGGGCCATAGAGGATCGGTCAGCCAGTCCAAATCACGAGTTTGTTTATGATTGAAGTGATTATTGTGGTGCATTGGGCATGTGCCCAGGGGCTTTGACGCATGACGAAATTTGACAGAGACTGGTGTCCGAATCTGTGATTGGGATGGGAAACGCCTGGCTAGAGTGCCAAAACGCATCATCGCAATCTTGTGAGATTACTGACAACCCCTAACAACACGGACAGTCTGCCCACACGAGGTCCGCACAAAGTAAGCGGGTAAACCAAATACCAACCCATTCCAGAACACGCGGAGTATAACGTATGAAGTGTTAGCGTCAGATGCCGACCACCGCCTCGAACCGCCCTTCTCTCCACACAATCTCGGGATGATTCGTCAGCCAAATTGGATCGGCTGCCGCCCGAGGTAATCGCCCCTGATCGCATTAATCTCGGAGATTACTAAATGGTGTGGCTGCTTTACCGACTAGCTCATGTGATCCGTCATGCTCCAGGAATTCGGAAGGCGGAATGGCTCTGGAATTTCGTTCGCCCGGTATATCACCGAACTCTCCAGACCGTTGGGTTGGGAATTCCTGTCCGCTACGGACAGGTGACGGTTCGGCTCCCGGGGGAGTTCTCGGGGCTTGGGTGGGAAGGGTACGAGGTGGAAGCCAACACCGCCTATGCCGATTGGATTCGGAAGAACCCGGTGTGTCAGGTTCTGGATGTGGGAAGTTCGGTCGGGCTGATGAGTCTGATTGCCCTGTTCGCCTCGGATGAAGCAGAAGTTTTGGCGTTCGATGCCGATCTGACCAGCCTCGCAGTTCTCAAGCGACTCTGCCGGTATGCCCCGCGGCCGGATCGCGTTCGCCGAATCGTCGGCTTATTATCCACAAACCCGACCAGTTCGACCGATCTCGCGACGGCCGAAGCTTCGACCTCCCTGGCCCTTGCTGCACGCTCCGGTAGCCGCCCTCACTTGCGGGACACTCGCTACATTTGCCTCGACGGAGCAAACGAGAAAGAACTCCCGGTTTACAGCTTGGATAGATTGCTCATTGGCCATCGGACGGATCGCTCAATCTTGCTCAAGATCGATGTTGAGGGGGCTGAACTCCTCGTCCTCCGCGGAGCGGATCGGGTGGTGCGAGAAGGATCCCCGACGATCCTTGTCAGTGTCCACCGGACGATGACCGGGCAGTTCGGTTACACCCAGGAAGATGTTCGCGCATGGCTGACCGAGCGCGGTTATGCCGTGAAGATACTCGCGGTCGATCACGAAGAGCACTGGTGGTGTACGCATGAATCGGCTGTCGGAAACAGCTGACCTCCTCCGCAACGGATTCGAGGTTTCCGTGATTGAGGATGGCAAGCAACCATCGGCTTGCCTCGTTGCTCCCGGTGCGCCCTCTTCCAACCCCCGCCTGGTGAAAGAGGCGAATGCACTCGCCGCAGCGGGCTTTCGCGTTCGTGTCGTGTGTGGGACCGGCCATTCCCTTGGTGCCGCGTTCGACGCAGGGATTCCTGTGGCCTGGAAATGGGAATTCAGTCAGCTCCCCTCACGAGGGAAATGGCAACGATTCCCCCAAGTCATCCGTCAGCGTATCTCGGCCAAGTTAGCCTGGAGAGGGTGGGTCCGAACGACAGCAACAAGCGCTTGGGCTGAGTCGGAATTTGCGGGTCGGCTTGCCCGAGCTGCATCGGCCGAACCGGCAGACATCTACATCGGGCACTACCTGCCAGGCTTGTACGCTGCATGGAAGGCGGCCCGATGCCATAACGCAGTGTACGGTTTTGATGCGGAAGACAGTCATGTGGACGAACTCCCCGACACGTCTGAGTTCCGCGGTCGAAGGGAATCGCGAATGTTGCTCGAGCGAGAGTTACTCACGGGATGTCAGCACCTGACCGCAGCCAGCCCGCTGATTGCGGAAACATACGTGCGACGTTATGGGAAACGGCCGCTAACCGTCCTGAACGTGTTCCCGCTGGCCGAAGCCCCTTCAGACCCGGTCCAAACACCATACCTGAAGGGGGAGGGGCCGCCGACACTCTACTGGTTCAGTCAGACCGTTGGTTCTGGTCGAGGACTCGAACAGATCGTCGCGGCGATGGGGCGGATGACAGTCATTACTATGTTGCACCTGCGAGGCAACCCCGCTTCAGGGTACCGACAGCGCCTTGAGGCTCACGCCGCGGCGTGTGGAGCAAGCGGGCGAGTGATCTGGCATCCTCCGGCTTCGCCCGATGAGATGGTGAGGATCGCCGCGGGTCACGATCTCGGACTTGCCCTGGAATTGACCGATCCGCCCAATCGGGCAATCTGTTTGACCAATAAAGCCTTTACGTATCTGCTGGCTGGCATTCCGACCGTGTTTAGCCGGACTCCAGCACAAGAATGGCTGGCGGGTGAGGTGGGGTCGGCAAGTTTGGTAACCGACCTGGACGATCCGGTAGCGCTTGCCTCCCAACTCGATGGAATCCTCGTCGAACGCGATCGTCTGGCCGCTCGCCGAGCGACTGCTTGGCGCATCGGTCGCGAGCGATTCAACTGGGACGCGGAACAAGGAGTGTTCCTCCGATCCGTCCGCGACGCACGTGGCGTGGTAGCCTGAGCCAACCGCACAGGGTAGTCTCGAATTCCAATGCACATTCTCCTGACCGCCGATCCCGAATTGCCTGTTCCGCCAATCACGTATGGCGGTATTGAGCGAATTGTTGCCGACCTCGTTGTCGGGTTGCGAGAACGGGGACATACCGTTGGTCTCGTTGCTCACCACGATTCAACAGTCCCCACAGACGCCTTCTATCCGTGGGCCGGAACCACCTCTCAGAACGTCCGGGACACGGTTCGCAATTGTCGGGTGTTGATGCGGGCAATACGAAGCTTCCAGCCAGAAGTTCTCCATAGCTTTTCTCGCCTGATGTACATGCTCCCACTCCTGCCGCGTCGATTACCAAAAATAATGTCGTATCAGCGGAATCCGAGCCTGCGAACGACCAAGTGGGCTCATCGGATCGCTGGCCGGACTCTACGGTTCACCGGATGCAGCGAATTTATCTGCGCGATTGGTCGGCGAGCAGGAGGGAACTGGGATGCGATCCCGAATTTCGTGGACATCGAGAGGTACAAGTTTCAGCCGAGCGTGCCATTTGATGCCCCGCTCGTCTTCCTCAGTCGGATCGAGCCAATCAAAGGCACGCATTTGGCGATCGAGGTCGCGAAGCGAACAGGTCGCCGACTCGTGATCGCCGGGAATCACGCCACGGACAATGGACCAAACGCTCAGTATTGGCGGGAGCAGATCGAACCGCACCTCGGCCGGGATGGCATCGAATACGTTGGCCCGGTGAACGATGTGCAGAAGAACGAGCTACTCGGTCGAGCTGCGGCGATGCTGGTCCCGGTGCAGTGGGATGAACCGTTCGGGATTGTGTTCGCCGAGTCATTGGCGTGTGGCACACCAGTAATCAGTTGTCCGCGGGGGGCGCTGCCGGAAATCGTAAGGGATGGGAAGGAAGGAGTGTTGGCAAACACGGAATCCGAACTCATCGCCGCGGTAATCAAAATCCCGGAGCTCAATCGCGCCGACTGTCGAAGGCGGGTTGAGGAGAGTTTCTCCGCAAACGTCGTGGTTAGTCGATACGAACAGCTATACTCGGAGATCCGCGTCGGCGGGGCCAATACTCTCGCATCTCACTGATGGGACTGGAATTGAGGTTATGTCAACCCATGAGAGGGCGTTTAGGCAGCGAAAGGCGGGCTGGAACAC
>DASZJS010000932.1:0-7359 GCA_035947935.1 Gemmata sp.
AGGAGTCGGCGACGCGGTCCCTGGAATGGCGAAGCAGACCCGATCTCATCCTCGCTGATCTGGAAAATCAGATCGCCCAGTTGCTTGGCTCGATGGAATCGTCGTTCGACCTCATCGGCCCGTTCCCGTTCGGACTTCGCCAGTTCATCCGCAGCCTTGTAAGCCCGTTTGGTCTCCTGGTAAGCCTGGTCCGCGTTCTGGTATGCGAGTTTTGTCTCCCGTTGCTCGGCCGAAACCAACGCGACTGCCACGCCGGAAGCAGCGATGACCACCAGGAGCGAAGCCAGCGTTGCCGCCAGCATTCCCGGGTGTCGGCTGGTCCACTTCATCGACCGACCCCACACTCCCGGCCGACGGGCCGCGATGGGTTTCTCTTCTAGAAAACGGTCGATATCATCGGCAAATTCGGCAGCCGTTGCATAGCGCTCCGAGGGATCTTTCTGCATCGCCTTGAGCAGCATGGTTTCCAGATCGCGGGGGATGGTGGCGTCCAAAGCCCGGGGTTTGGGGGGATCGTCGTTTGCGATCTGCTGAAGCAAAGCGGGTGGAGACTTTGCAGGGAACGCCGGGCGGCCGGTGAACAGTTCGTAGAGGGTCACTGCCAGAGAATAGATATCCGTTCGGTGGTCGAGGTGGCGACGATCTCCGGCTGCTTGTTCGGGGCTCATGTAGCGTAGAGTTCCGATTGCCGATCCCGTTCGGGTGACCGATGGTCCTTCAACAAACTGAGCGAGTCCAAAGTCGGTAACCCAGATGTGCCCATCGCGGTCGAGCAACAGGTTTGCAGGTTTCACGTCCCTGTGAACGACCCCACACTGGTGAGCGTGGTCGAGAGCACGGGCGATCCGGGAACCGAGACACGCAATAGCCCGGTGAAATGCCAGTCGATTGTTCTGTGATAAATCCAGCAGTTGCTCGGTCATCGGTTCGTCGGCCAGGAGTTGAGGCTCGCTTGCCGAACTTGTTGAGCGCTCTGCTTGCCGAGTTGCGCTTTTGCGCTGTTTGGCAGCTGATGGGACATCGAGATCGGTTTCGTCCTGGTCTTGGGAAGCCTTTTGCATCGCAACCCGGTGTGCCAGGACATTGAGTGGTGATCCATCCACCAGACGCATGGCGTAAAAGGGGATGCCATGATCTTCACCGATGGCATAGACGGGGACAATGTGGGGGTGGACAACCGCCGCCGCCGCCTGGGCCTCAACAATGAAACGTTGCAGGCGGGTTCGGTCGGCTGCGAACGTCTTGGGTAGAACCTTGACCGCAACCCGCCGGTTGAGTGAAGTCTGTAGGGCTTCGTAAACGACACCCATCCCACCTCGCCCAACCTCGCGGACAATCTCAAACTCTCCGAGTCGATCGCCCGGGACGAGGCCAGGATCAAGCCGAGCCGAGGGCCGGCCGACCTCGGACAGCGCCTTCGCACCTCGGTGGAGCATGTCGATGCCATCCAAATACTCGATGAGTATTTCGGCAAGTTCCGGATAGCGGGTGAGATAGCAATTGCGATCGGGCTTGCCGCACGATTCCCACTCAGTCTGGTATTCTTTAGCCAGGTCGAGAATGCGCGGGTCTTCTTCCGCGTGATCGACGGTATCGTCGAAGCGCGAAGCCTTATTGGGCTTGTTGGATCGGGATATCATCGACCACCCTCCACCGTTTTCCGAAGCTTGGCAACGGCTCGCAGCCAGATTTTCTCAACGCTGTCCACACTTCGGCCCATTCGTTCACCGACCGCCGCGAAGGTCAACCCTTCCAGATGACGGAGAACGATCACTTCCCGATATTCTTCCGAGAGTCGGTCGAGAGCGTCTGCAAAGAGGACGGCTTGCTCACGTCGGACCGCCGACTCGCTCGGACTGCTTCCGGGAGAAATCAGCTGGCTACCTAGAACGCAGGAGGACTGATCGATGCCAACCTGGAGATTCTGTTCGAGGCGAGGATCGCGTGCCCTGGTCCCGAAGTAGCGGCGAACGGTGTTCGCCAGAACACCGGCCAGGATTCTCCGGAGCCATCCCACGAACTCGGGCTCGGTTATGCCTCGAAACGCGGGGAAGTGGCGATGAGCTTCCAGGAAGGTTTCTTGAACCAGATCGGCCGGGTCGAGTTTCCCCTGTAACCGCCGACCAACCTCCACCCGGGCCAGGAGCGTCAGGTAATTGGAATACAGCGCCAGAAGTCTGCCGAATGCCCCATCGTCGCCTGTGACGGCTGCCTCGATCAGCTCTTCCGGCAACTCATTGTCGATCGAATCGGTCACCCGCATTCCCCCAACCGCATCAACCCCCGAACGACAGAACAGGGGATAAAGTGAGACGGTCACTCATGTATATTCAAACTACACGAGGAAAGCGGACGTTGGAACCCGCTCCCGATCATTCTTATCTCTCTCCAAGAGATAATTGGAATTGAGGTGGGGGAATAGACGCGGGCGTACTGGATGGTGCGCCCGCTTGGTTGTCAAAGCGATCAAATTGTTGGTGCTATGGGTTTTATGATCAGCCTGCCTGTGCAGTCATGGGTTGTTGGGTTGAGGTACCAGAGGAAGCCGCCACCTCAACCCGTTCTCGGCAATATGTGCAATTAGGGTAGAAAGCGACAGGACGACCGGGCTTGCGACAACCTTTTGTGTGTGCCCGCTGGGCGGGTACACGTTCTGGGTTGAAGGCAAACATCCGGTAGCAGCAGGGGCAGAGTACGCGACAGGTCATTGGGCAGTTTCCTCAGCTACACATCTGCATGTCTAATGAGTAAGTAACGGACCACTGCCTCTAACCGCCGCGCAAATTGCCCAAATTGGTAAAATAACTCCACCGATTCATCCCAAAGCAAAATTCGCTCGTCTGTTGCATCGCGATCCACCAAAGGAGTATCCCGATGAAGACATGCAATCACTGGCACCTGGGCCGTTCGGGATTGGTGTTGCTCTTTGGCTGGCTCCTTGCCGGTAATGTGCGTGTCCGTGCTGAGGATCTGCCTCCTATTCCCGGTGAAACGCTTGCGGAGGCCACACGCCGCCACGAGCGTGTTGCTGAGCGGAGAAAAGGCATCGACGTCATCTGTCATCGAGGCTCATCGGAGCATGCCCACGAGAACACTCTGGAAGCATTCCGAGCAACCTTTGAACTGGGTGCCGATGGGAATGAGTTCGATATCCGCCTGACGAAGGACAGCGTTCTGGTCGTCTTCCACGACGACATGCTGGATCACCTTCTGGAGGCTTATGGTGATGTTGGCGACTACACCTGGGAAGAACTGCAACGCTTTCGTTTTCGGAACCCAGGCCGGTTTGGTGAGCAGTGTCGGATCCCAACGCTCGTCGAGGTTTTCGACCTGCACCGCAAGTACGCTGGGCTGATGGATCTGGACATCAAACGAATGGGACTCGACAAGGCCATCGCCGAGCTTTTGACCCGGATGGACATGTGGGATCACGTTCGTTCGTGCAACCTGGAGACGGGTGGCATCATCCTGCGCGATCCCCGCCTGAAGATGCGGAGATACAAGGCCAGTCTGTACTCCGATCACAGCGAGGTCTATCCGGAACCAATCGCAGCAGCGCTCAAAAAGCCAGGCGATGGGATGATGGTCAACGACCCCCGTGGTGTCGTACTCGCTCTTGGCCGGAAGCTTGGCAAGCTCGGCAAAGACCCCGTCTCCCCGAAACCGGCTGTGCCGCAGCCCATGGTTAAATTGCCCAGCGCGGCAGAACTGATCGGCATTCTCCGGAAAGCCGATGACTGGGATCGCGTGGCTCTTACCGCGGAAGACAAGATCACATCCGGTCAGCGTATTCGCGCTCGGGCTCTGGCGGCCGAGCAACTGCTCTCTTCCAGGACGTCATCGAAGGATGCCTTCGCGGCATTGGAGGAGCGAGTTCGCAAGCGGAGCTTGCACACGGATTGGATGTTCCACGGATTCGATGGGGCGATGGCGATCCGTTCCTTGATATTGCTGCAAGCGCCAAATGGTGTTGAGACAGCTCGTTTTCTCCTGTGGAATGACGATCCCGCCATCGAACCCGTAATCGATCCTCGGTGGAAGAATCCTCGTTCCTGGACGGACTTTCGCGTGAAAATGGTCGTCTTCCCGGCACTTGAGAAGTGTCCCGGAGCAGCGACAGAGAAACTCTGTCGCGACTACCTGGCCCTGACCGATCAGGATGCCAACAAAATCGGCCCGCCAGTGTTCGAGGAAGCAAGTGCGGCGTTGCTGGCTGTCAGTCCCCGAACTGAGACCGCACTGGAACTGATGAAGCATCGTCTTCAGGCCGTTCGGGGCCGGACGATCCTCGACTGCCTCGCCCATGCCAACGAAAAATGGGCGTTTGAGGCTCTGGAGAAAGGAACGCCGCACGCGCTGGCTTACCGAGTTGAATAGTTCAGAGTGGAAAGTGAAATAGGGTGTCTCAGGTGTCCACTTTTCACTGAGATCAGGGTTTTTCAGGAGGCAGGTGGCCGGGTGAATCGAACGCCCTGCTTTGCTAGCTTGTCGAGGTTTGGGGTCTCGAATCCCTTGGCCCCGTAGCAGCCGACATCCCCGTAGCCCTGGTCATCGGTGAAAATCAGGACGATGTTCGGCGATCGGGAAGGTTCCGATGCGGTGGCACTGGGAGACGGGAATAGTGACGTGAGGGCGATGACAACCAGAGCAACGAAGAACTGGAGCAACGAAGAACGAAGCATGCGAGTTCCTCGGATGTGGGTCAGTACGCGAGTGTGGCCGTTTAATCTGAGAAGAACGGTGCGAGGCCATCGAGTAATCGATGGTCGATCTTCTGGATCAGGAAATGCCCCTCGGGGAATTTGTTGCGAGCGAACCGAAGGGCGTTTTGGAAAGTGTTCCAGGTGCCGTGGAAGGTTTCGTCTTTCACGATCGTGAACAGTCCTTCCTTGCCTTCTTCAAGCAACCGTGGAAGTTCACGGTAATAGAAGCCCAGTTCTGGGGCCAGTGGAAGGATTTTTTCTGGCAACTCGGACGATGGATTATCGATCATGGTCGGTCCTCCGAGGGCGTGGTGAAATCATACACGCACTTCCGAGGGGTCGGCCACCCAAGACTTCCTGGAACGAGCAGCATTTTCCCATTTCAGGGTCTGGATCAATTCTTTACTTTCCCCAAAGTCAGGGTTAGTGGAGCCCTATGGAGATAAGTAGAGGAGAGAATCTCTAACTGCCGTAGTCTAGCCTCGGGTGGAAGATCATCGGCGACTTTCGGTGACGGCTTCAACGGCAACGTGACTTCTGGATCGAGACGCAGTGAGAGTTCTTCTTTCTCGATTCGATAGATCCCTGAGACAATCATCTCCTTACCCTGTGGATTTTTGAGCTTGCAGGAGATAATGCTGTGTCGTTTGTTCCCTTTCGACTGGGAGTCAGCGATAAACGTTCCGGTCAGGATTTGGGTTCCGATCGTGATTGTAACCTTGTCCCCCACAAACACGATTTTGTGCCTGACCGTGGAGTCTTCCCCGGGCATTCCCAGCTCATGCCAGGTGCCCTCCAGTGCGGTGACAGGTGCTTTGGGATCTTCAGCCAAAATGGTGAGGCACGGAATCAACGTCACCAGAACGATGAGATGTGTCATGGCATCGAAGTGGGTGGAGAGGTGGGGCGATGTGTGGCTCCATCGTAGCCCCACTCGCATCTGTCGGTCCACTTCTTTCCAAAATCCTCAGACGAGCCGAATCAACGAACCGGAAGTGAATTGTCATGAACGCGAGAGCAATCTGCAACCAAGCATGACATGACGAACTGGTGACAGTTCACCAGCCGCTAACTACACCGCTAATCACACCTTCTCAAGTGGCAGAATGCCGCCGGGCAGGATCGGGCTCGGTCGATTGCTCACATCGTAAACCATCGCGTGCGGGTCGATGCCCAGGTTCTTGTACACCGTGGCCAACACGCTGGGATACTGGATCGGATCGTCCTTCGCTTCGCCGGCGGCACTGTCTGTGCTGCCGATCACCTGGCCGGTCTTCATCCCACCGCCCGCAAGCAGTGCCGAGTTCACCCTGGCCCAGTGGTCGCGGCCAGCGTCCTTATTGATCTTGGGCGTGCGGCCAAACTCGCCCCACACAACCACAGTCACATCTTCATCAAGCCCGCGGGCGTAAATGTCTTCCACCAGCGCGGAGATACCCGAATCGAAGAGCGGCAAGTGTTCCTTGAGGTATTTGAAGTTGCCCCCGTGTGTATCCCAGAATCCATAGGCGACGGTCACGACCCGGCAGCCCGCTTCCACCAGTCGGCGGGCCATCAGAAGTTGGTCGTTCCACATCGGGGCACCATCGCCGAGATGTTTTGGGGAACCCTTGCCGTAGCGATGGCGAACTTGCTCCGGTTCCTTCGTTACATCCAGAGCCTCAACCAGCTTGTTCGATGTCAGTACATCGAACGCTCGATCGTGGAACGTGTCTGCCGAAATGGAGTTCGTTTGTCCGCTGGCCTTACGGAAGGCATCCAGATTCTCGAGCAATGCCTTGCGGTCGCGGAGCTGGGCGGTCGGCACTGCCAGGTTCTTCATTACCGCGATCTCATCGCCATCCACCTTGACGGGTGCAGCAGCCCGCCCGAGACCAGCAGGCCCAGGCGTGTTGTACGGCTTGTGCTGCATCGTCGGTGAGAGATCGACGAAGGCCGGGATCACGGGATCGGTTTGACCCTGGAGGCGTGCAACCACGCTGCCGAAGTGCGGCTTGTTCTCGCGCTTGGCGGTATCCATCGTGGTGGCTGTGTAGCTCTGCCACGAACTGTGCTCGTCCCGCTGACCCACGAGCGACCGAATGACGACCAACTTATCCATACAGCGTGCCAGCTTCGGCAGGTGTTCGCCAAACTGAACGCCGGGCACATTGGTCGGGATTGGTTTGAACTCGCCCTTCACCTCGGCCGGGGCGTTGGGCTTCAGGTCGAATGTGTCCTGGTGGGCAAGGCCGCCCGTGAGGTACACCATGATGACCGACTTCTGCGTCTTCTTACCGCTCGCTGCTTCCGCTCGCATCAGTCCTGGGAGCGTCAACCCGCCAAGAGCAAGGGAGCCAACTTGCAAAAAACCGCGGCGAGTGATGCCATCGCAGAACCGATGGCTTGAGCCAGGAACAATCAGCATGGACGAGACTCCGCAAAGGAGCGAGTTCGGCGGGTTTGGTGGGAGAGGCCGGTAGGCAGAAAGAATTGTAATCGGTTGTGGGGGGTGGGAGCAACAGATAAAACGAGAAGTGTCAGGCCCCATTAGAAATGTCCTAGTTTTGTCCCCAATAGAAATGTCCTATCTGGGGCCTGACATTTCCAGTCCTTACAATCCTTTTCGCCACGGATGATCTGGGGCTGGACGATACTTTTGTTTCAAGCTATCACT